>JAKIUH010000043.1 GCA_021647685.1 Bacteroidales bacterium | reverse complement strand
AAATGTAATAGATTTTCAATTTATATTTTTAGGTTCTAAAAAAAAAAGCAAACCAATTTGACTATGCGATTGAAATTTGTTTTTATTTTATTGATATTTATATCTGTAAAAATTCAGGCACAAACTGTAAATGGGCGAGTTATCAGTGAAAGTTCAGGGCAAGCTCTTCCCTTTGTAAGCATTATCTATAATAATCATAAAGATGGAATCAGTACCGATATTGATGGAAATTTCAGCTTGGAGATAGCTCCAAAAGTTGAATTTTTAAAATTTAGCTATGTTGGATACGAAACTATATTTATTCCCAAAGAAAAAATTCCACAAAACAGGGAATGGATAATCCGAATGAAAGAAAAAGAGTTTAAATTAGATGAGGTTGTTGTTTTTCCCGGTGAAAATCCGGCGCACCGCATCATTAAAGCCGTGGTTAAAAATCGCAAATTTAATAATCCTGAAAAATTAAAATCTTATGCCTATACAGCTTATCATAAAATGATATTTACTGTAGATATGGACAATCCTAAAGTAAATAAAAACTATAAACCCGAAAAACTACCACAGGATAGCATAAGTATTGCAAAACGCGATAGTGTTTTAAAAGCAGCCAAAGATACAACACTTACTGCACAGGAATTTTTTGCAAAACAAAATTTATTCATTATGGAATCAGTAAGTGAAACTAAATTTAAACAGCCGGATTTAAAAAGCGAAAAAGTAATTATGTCACGTGTTTCCGGCTTTAAGCAGCCTTCGTTTGTTTTGCTTGCTTCGCAATTTCAATCTTTTTCTATATACGAAGACATGATTACTCTTGCCGAAAGTCGATATGTCAACCCTATAGCACAAGGTAGCTGGAATAAATATTTTTTTAATATAGAAGATACAAGTTACACATCAAGCGGCGATACGGTTTTTATTATTTCGTTTCGTCCTAAAAAAGGAAAAAACTTTGAAGCTTTGCAGGGTGTGTTAAATATCAACACCTACAAATACGCCGTACAATCTATTACGGCGCGCCCTGTTGAAAATGAAGGTGTGATTGGCGTTGAAATAAGGCAAAATTACACTTTGGTTGATAATAAATATTGGTTTCCTAAGGAGTTGGATACTAAATTGATTTTTAACAGTATTGAATTACCCAAAGACAGTTTAATTTACTATATGATTGCAAAGGGTAAATCTTATTTGAAAGATATAACGATTAATAAAGAAATAACGCGTAAAGAAATAGGGAATATTGATTTTTATGTTGCCGATAAAGCTTTTAAACAACCCGATAGCCTTTGGCAAAAATACCGCCAAGACAGTCTCTCGGCAAAAGATTTGAAAACCTATCAAGTATTGGACAGTATCGGTGATGCAGAGCATTTGGATTTAAAACTAAAAGTTTTTAAAGTGTTGGCAAAAGGTTATATTCCGGTAAAGTTCATTAATTTGGATTTAACAAAATTGATGGATTGGACCGTTTATGAAGGCTTTCGTTTGGGAATCGGGGCGCATACCAACGATAAACTAATCAAAAATATAAGTTTGGGCGGATATTTTGCCTATGGTTTTGGTGATGATGAATGGAAATATGGTGGAAATCTGAAATTTAATATTTATCCTCGGCGGGATATGATGCTTAATTTAAGCTATCAAAATGATTTGGAAGAAAGCTCGGGTTATGATTTTTTACAAAAGCCGGGATTTAGTGTAACGGAAAGTTATCGCTGGTATTTTATCAAAGATATGACCTATAATGAGCAATATGCCATAGATTTTCAGTTTCGACCGATGCGTAAAGTGAAAATTTTACTGAATACGAATCAAAGTACCAAATACAATACTTCGGGTTGGTACTATCAAGACGGTTGGGATGCTTATCAACCGGAAGCCCGGTACCGTTTTTTTGAAACAGGAATGCAAATTGCTTATACCCCAAAGGAAAGACTATCATACATTGCCGGCGAATTAATGAATTCATACGGTTCGGCACCTTCTGTTTATTTGAATGCTTATAAAGGATACAAAAACCAGTGGGGCGATTTTGATTATTGGAAAATTGAAACAAAAATTCTCTTGTCTGCATTGACTAAAAATTTTGGAAAAACAGACATTGTTATCACTGCCGGAAAAGTATTTGGTGACTTACCGTATTTTGAACTTTATAACGGGCACGGTAGTTATTACGATTTTACCATTGAAACGGCAAACAGTTTTGCCACCATGCGAATGAATGAATTTTTATCCGACCAATTTGCAGCCTTGTATTTCCGTCAAGATTTCGGGAGTTTATTGTTTAAAGGAGAAAAATTTCGCCCACAAATAGTACTGGTTACCAATATCGGGATAGGTAGTTTGGCTCGACCGGATTTGCAGCGAAATTTAGCATTTGAAACCATGGAAAAAGGCTATTACGAAAGTGGAATTTTGTTGAATCGTTTATTTAAATCATCCGGTATTATGGGAATTGGATTTGGCGCATTTTATCGTTACGGACCTTATGCACTGCCCGAAACAAAAAATAATTTTGCTTATAAGTTATCCTTTACTTTTGATTGGTAATTGTTTCGCTTCAAGTTTTATTCGCTCATGTTTCGCACTTGTAAAAGTATTATATTTGAGATAAACTTAATTATTAATGATTTTAATAGCCGTAGCATTTATGCTACGGGATAGATAGTTCACAATAAGATACGGGCTTAAGCCCGTAAATTAATAAAATATTTATACCTTTTGGCTTTCAGCCAATAAATTCTTGGGCTAAAGCCCAATTTACGTTTTATTTTTATCCATTCCGTAGCATAAATGCTACGGCTATTGATTTAAAATATAGATTTTAATTTCGATATTCTTTTTATATCTTTAATGTGTGCATTTGGTATGATTTGGTATTTATACTTTAGGACATTTATAATCAATAAATTGATTATGTGTCATGCTGTTGTTTTTATCTTTTTTTTCAGCTCGCTTTCCGGTAGTTATAAACTGCGAAACTTTAGTTATTCATTAATAAATGTATAAAAACGTATAAAAAAATCGTTATAAAACCAGTGTCATGTCAAGCATGTTTTAGTCATACCAAGTTTCGTTCTTTTTGTGTAGAACTTTGTTAAAAATTTTAACCATAACTACTGCTATGCTAAAAATTTTTGCCTTGTTCTACACAAAAATAACTTCAACTTATACGACACAACATACTTGACATAACACTATAAATGTTTTGTAAATTGGAAATATTGTAAACAATAGTTATCTTTGAACATAAAATTGAAACATAATGAAAAAAATAATCTTTCTTTTTATTTCACTTATTGGTTTTTCGCTACACATTTATTCTCAAGAAGCTGCTGTTTTGGTTGAAGATAATTTTTCGGACAATCGCTATAAATGGTGGACAGGGAAAACACAAAATGGGAGTGGCGATATTTTGCGTGGTGAATACATCATAAAATATGCAGGTCAAAAATCATGGGCAAGTACTATTCATACAGGATTAAATCCACGTTATGATTTTGTAATTGAAAGTCGTATCAGCCGGATTTCGGGTACGGCATCTAATGGCTACGGACTGGTTTTTGGCAAAGGGCAAAGAGGTTATTATAATTTTATTATTACTCCGGCAGGACGGTTTTATGTGCGCAGAGTTGAAAGAGGAAAAAAAGGTCAGTATTTAATCCGGTGGAAAAAAACATCGGCGATAAGCCAAACAAGCATTACGAATAAATTGCGCGTGCAAAAAACCGGAAATGAAGTTTTATTTTACATTAACGAACGTTATGTGGGGAAAATCCCGTATCAATCCTTTTTTGGTGATCAAGTTGGTTTTATGATGTATCAAAGACAACAAATTGCGGTTGATTATCTGGTAGTTTATGGTAATGGAACACAAACTGTTCCTCAAAAAGAAGAAAAAATTATTGCAGCAGTTCAGCCCAAATTAGAAATTCGCCAAATAGCCATTAACGATAAAGAGGATATTGGAAATATGAGTTCGGCATACGGAAACGGTAATTCTATTATCGAACCGGGTGAATCGGTTGAAGTAACTGCTTTTGTGCAAAATTTTGGACTGGCTACGGCAAAAAATGTGGTGGCAAAAATTGAGCTTGGAACCGATGACCGTAATATATCATTCCCCGATGAATACAAAACTTTTAAGCTGGGCGATATTCCAAGCGGAGACTATAAAAAATTATCTTTTTTCTTTTTTACCAGTCGCCGGTATGCATCAAAAGATTTACCGTTTAAAGTAAAATTAACTGCCGGAAGCTATAAAACCGAACAAGCTTTAGGTTTAAAAATGAATGAGCGTACCAAAAATATTGTAGATGTAAACATCTCTAAATTAAACCTGAAAGAAACAGCAGAGATGAAAGAAATCACTGAAATAGTGGTAAAAGCCGATGTTGATGAAAATATTCCTATAACCAATTTCAATGGAGAAAATACTTTAGCGGTGATTATCGGAATTGAAAACTATAAATATGCTCCTTTGGTAGATAATGCTAAACGCGATGCGCAAGTATTTTACAAATATGCAGTAAATGTTTTTGGTATTCCCGAAGATAATATTTATTTCTTGACGAATCGAGAAGCAACTTTGGGCGAATTTAATAAGATTTTCTCAAAAGACGGTTGGTTGGCACGCCGTTCGGAACAAGGCAAAACCAATATTATTGTGTATTATGCCGGGCACGGAGCACCCGATACCAAAACAAAATCGGCTTATATGATACCCTATGATATCGATCCTAATTATGCAAAAACAGGCTTTAGCTTGAACCGATTATATAGCTCGTTGGCAGGCTTACAAGCAAAATCCGTTACGGTATTTATTGATGCTTGCTTTTCAGGCATCAGCCGAAGCAATAAAATGCTCATTGCCGGAGCTCGAGGTGTGATTATTAAAGCGGAAAGTTCTGCTTTTTCGGCAAAAAATATGGTAGTACTTGCTGCTGCAAGTAATGATGAATATAGCGTGTCTTACCCTGAAAAATATCACGGACTATTTACTTATTTTTTATTGAAAGAATTAAAAGAAAAAGCCTATGATTTACCTACATTGCCCGTGCGAACATTTTTTGAAGATATTAAGAAGCAAGTCGTAAAACGGGCGGGTTATTTAGACAAGCAACAAACCCCTACATTACAAGGAAATGATAAGGATAGACCTGTGATTTTGCAATAAAAAATATTATCCGTTCTTACTAATGTTTTGCAACTGTTTGTGTTTTAGGATTTTAAATTTATTGTTTTTAAAAACAATTATCCCTTCTTTTTGAAATGCTTGTAAGGTTCGAATAACACTTTCTCTGGAAGTACCTATTAAATTGGCAATTTCTTTTCGAGATAAGGGTAAATCAAAAGTTTTTTTCTCAAAAATAAAGCCTGAAAAATATAATAAAGCATCGGCTACTTTACCGTAAATTTTCTTTTGACTTTGATTTACCAATTTATAGCTGGCGATAAGGTGGTCATGACATAAAGATTTCATTATATATAAAGAAAACTCGCCATTTATTTTCATTAAGTTAATAAAAGTTTCTTGTTCAATATAGCAAACAGATAAATCGGTAAGGGCTGTATAAGTATAATGATAAACTTTATTCCCTAATAAAGAGGTCATTCCTATATATGATTTCTTTATTAAAATGCGGAATATCTGATCTTTGCCTCCGGGTCCTGTCATCGTTTCTTTTACCAAACCTGTTTTTATGTATGCAATATAGACTGCTACATTTCCTTCCCTGAAAACAATATCTCCTTTTTTTACAGTTGTACTTATGCACGCAGATGCCAAATTAATTAATTCTTGTTCAGATAAGTTTTTACAAGCTCCTGAAATAGCTTCACATTTTAAACATTTTTTTAATTCATTATTCATTTAATGCGTGATTTAAGATACAAATATAATAAAATAGTCAGATAAGTGATAATTATCACAATAAAAAATGCGTATTATCACCCGATTAAATAACCGAATATAAAAGCACTACCTTAAATTTGTATTAGTAAGTTTAACCTTTAATAATTAAAATCATGAAAACAAAAGTGCTGTTAATATTAGCTGTTTTTTCAATAATATTTTTTATTGATTATTTAATTTTAACAATTATAGGTTGTGCTGCAAATATTTGTGGCGCACAAGATTGTTTTTATTGCAATGTTTTTTGGAAGTTGGCGATAATTATAGTAATTGCATCAACACTGTCACCAATTGCTATCGTTGCATATAAGACCTTTAAACAAAATACTTCTAAATAATAACAAAGTAATTGTTGTGTTAAATTAATATAAGAAGTTTATTTTCTTTGCATATTCATCATTTTATCAATAATTTTGTGAAAACACATACTATTTCTATTTAATTATTGGTTTAATATTTGATACTGTTTTTATAAAGATAAAATGATGAAAAAATTAATATTTGTATTTTTTTTAGTATTTTTTGTTTTCGGTAAATATACTGTAAATGCACAAGATGCTAAATTTCAATCCCTGATAATTTATAATTTCACTAAACTATTGGATTGGCCCGATAAATCCGGTGATTTTATTATTGAAGTTGTAGGTAATGCCGAATTAGCCAAGGAATTAAAAGATTTTACCCAAACCCGGAAAGTTGCCGGCATGCAAAATATTGTGGTAAAGAAAGTGCTGCCGGCTGATGTAAGCAATGCACAAATTATTGTGGTAGGCTATGCCGATTCCGATAAGTTGGAAAGCATTATTGAAAAAGCAGGCAATCGCAATACGCTGATTGTAACTGAAAAAAGCGGTTTAACCAAAAAAGGAGCAGGAATTTCGCTGAAAAAGGAAAAAGGAGTATGGCAATTTCAATACGATGAACAAAACATAAAAAAATACGGACTTAAAATAAGTGCCGATTTTAAGGAATTGGGAATACAATAATGTATTTCAGAAAAAAAACTATCAATGCCGAACTTTTTACAAATAAGTTGGGCATTTTTTATTTTTATGCAGTAAGCTTAAGGTTTCGTAGATAGCAGTTTGATTATTTCTTTAAATAATATACTTTTGCACATAAACTATTTTTATAATTCATAATTACAAAGTGAAAAAATATACTTATTCAGAAAAAAAAGATACCCGCTCTGGTTTTGGTGCAGGTTTGCTTGAAGCAGCAAAAGAAAATGAAAATGTTGTCGGTTTATGTGCCGATTTAACCGGCTCTTTAAAAATGAACGCTTTTGCCGATGAATTTCCCGAGCGTTTTTTTAATACGGGAATTGCGGAAGCCAATATGCAGGCGATTGCTGCAGGAATGACAATAGGGGGGAAGATTCCGTTTACCGGTACATTTGCGGTTTTTGCAACAGGACGTTCCTATGACCAAATTCGCCAATCAATAGCCTATTCAAATAAAAATGTAAAAATAGCCGCTTCACATGCAGGAATTACATTGGGAGAAGATGGTGCATCGCATCAAATCATGGAAGATATAGGTTTGATGAAAATGCTGCCGAATATGACCGTTATTAATCCTTGTGATTACAATCAAACCAAAGCTGCTACAATAGCCGTTGCAAAATATGAAGGACCTGTTTATTTACGTTTTGGTCGTCCGAAAGTGCCAAATTTTACCCCCGAAAATCAAAAGTTTGAAATTGGAAAAGCAATCTTACTTAATGAAGGTAGTGATGTAAGTATTTTTGCTACAGGACACCTTGTTTGGAAAGCCCTTGAAGCTTGCGAAATTTTGGAAGAAAAAGGTATTTCTGCTGAAATAATTAATATACATACAATTAAGCCTTTGGATGAAGACGCTATTATTCAATCGGTTAAAAAAACCGGTGCTGCGGTGAGTGCCGAAGAGCATTTTCGTAACGGTGGTTTAGGTGACAGTATTGCACAGCTTATTGTTCGTAAACACCATGTTCCTATGGAAATGGTTGCAGTAGATGATGAGTTTGGTGAAAGTGGAAAACCTGAGGAACTTTTACGCAAATATCATTTAGACACACCGGATATTGTAGATGCTGCATTAAAAGCAATTGCTCGAAAAATATAATTTTTACAATTGCTTTGTTTTAGTAATGGGCGAATTTTTACAGGTATCTGTATGAATATTCTCTTAATATTAATTTTATTTCTGATGGAAGGTAGGTGATATCTGTTAATCAAAATGAAAAGGATAATGAATAAAAGCCTTGAACAAAATAAACTGAATGCAATAGCTTTTTACAAAATGGCATACGAAGGGAATCCTAAAAAAGCAACCGAACTTTATGTTGGAGATCAATATATTCAGCATAACCCTATGGTTGGTGATGGAATTGATGGGTTTGTTCGCTATTTTGAACGAATGGCAAAGGAATACCCCAATAAAACAATTGAGTTTGTCAGGGCAGTTGCCGAAGGAGATATGGTCGCACTTCATACTCACCAGAAATGGCCTGATAATGATGAATATGCGACAATGGATTTTTTTAGGTTTGACAGTTCAGGAAAAATTGTTGAACATTGGGATACGGTACAGAAAGTTCCTGATGTTTCTGCAAATGATAACACTATGTTTTAATTTTTTTTTAAAAAGTTGCTTGTAATAAAAACTAAATCAATATATTCTTCCGGTTATTACCTTAATATTACGCCTGAATTACGTAATTTGTAAACTCTGATTTCCTAAATACTTGTAGCTTTTTGTTTATATTCGTAGGAAAATATTTATTAATTTTGATTGACTTTTTTAAAACTACAAAACAAATAATTTTGCGTTGATTTTGAGGGGGTTATGTGATTTTCTTTGATACACCTAATCTTACTGAAATTATTTTTTAATTTTTCCGTGATTAGGTTCTCACTATAACGTTGAACAGTAAGCCCACTACATTTTTTTGGTCCCTTTTCGGAAAAAGTAGCTAAAACTAAATAATTTTGTATTGATTTTTGTGCTATATTTAAATATTTTGCAATTTGAAACTGCTCTGTCAGAAAGTGAAAGGCTGCCCTGTCGTGCCATAAATCATAAGATGTATCAGGAACAAAGTCAAGAACATTAGAAACAATCCAATTTACCTTTTTTGCTTTTTTGCCCAACCTCAATTTTGCCCTTTCCAAAGCCTTTTCCGAAATATCCAATATTGTAATATTTTCAAAGCCTTCGTTTAATAAAAAATCAACAAGTTTACTATCTCCACCACCGATATCTATTATTTTTGATTTCTTTGATAATTTAAAAGATTTGATAAAATTTAATGAGGTTTTGGGAACAGTTTGTGTCCAGCCTACTTGATCAGGCGTTTTGGTTTCATAAACTTTTTCCCAGTAGTATTTAGGGTTTGTTTCCATATATTTTACTTGCTTGAAGTTACTTTAAAAATATAAATCTCTTACTCCTGATTTTATTTTTTCGATACGTTCGCGCACTTTTTCCACATATTTATCGTCTTCAATTTCAGCCATTTTTTCTTCAATCAATTGATAACCTTTTTCTTTAGTTTCTTGGGGAGCATAGTCTTCTAAATATTCTACCAAGGTTAAAATAGCATTGGGTGTACAGTATCTTTTAATGAATCCGGGTACCGAAAATTCCATGAAATGTTCGCCTGTTCTACCCAAGCGGTAACAAGCAGTACAGAATGATGGTATAAACTTATGTTCAATTAAATCGTCCATGATTTCATTGAGCGAACGATCATCGTTTATTTTAAATTGCTCTTTATTAATATCTTGATTATGTGCATCTTCTTTTTCTGCATAAGCTTTCATTTCGATATTGGTGCCTCCGTCGATTTGCGATACGCCAAATTGCATAATTTCGTCTCTGATTTCGGGAGATTCTCTTGCCGTAAGAATTAAACCGGTATAAGGAACCGCTAAACGTAAAATGGCTACCAGTTTTGTGAAATCTTCATCACTTACCAAATATGATTTGTCAATATCCAATTCAGATGCATGTTGAATACGCGGAAAAGAAATTGTATGAGGTCCCACATTATAAACTGCTTCAAAATGATTTACGTGGCGGATAAGTGCAAGTACTTCAAAGCGCCAATCGTATAAACCAAAGAGCGCACCAATGCCTACATCATCTATTCCGGCTTCCATAGCACGGTCAAGGGCAGTTAATCGCCAATCATAATCACGCTTTTTACCGGATAGATGTACTTTTTTATAGATTTCGGGATGATAGGTTTCTTGAAAAATTTGATAGGTGCCTATTTCTGATTCTTTAACTGTTTTAAAGCCATCAATATCTAAAGGAGCTGCATTAATGTTTACTCTGCGAATTTCTCCATTACCACTTTTTACTTTATAAACTGTGCGTACTGATTCGGCGATAAATTCGGGTCCGTATTTTTTATGCTCCCCATAAACCAATATCAGGCGTTTTTGTCCTGCATCTTCCAGTGCTTTTACTTGACGCACTATTTCATCTTTATCTAAAGTTATGCGTTCTACTTCTTTGTTGGATGCTTTGTATCCACAATAAGCACAATTATTAGTACAAAGATTGCCAATATATAAAGGTGCAAAAAGTACAATTCGGTGACCATATACTTTTTCTTTCAAAGTACGTGCACCTTGCTTAATTTCTTCGATTAGCTCAGGGTCGGTAGTATTTACCAATACTGCGGTTTCTAGCATGCTTAAACGGTGCTTGTTTAAAGCTTTGTTAATTATGGCTCTAACCTGTTCTTTTGTAGGGTGAATATTTCTTAAAGTATCCCAGATTTCATCGGTATCGATGAAAGGCTTCATTGCTTCATCCTTAATTTTGTATTGCTGAGGATTATATATCATTGCCTTAAATTTTAGATATGTATTATGCTGCAAAGTTATGATGAAATCTTGAAATAAAGTTTAAAATTAGCAATAAATTGAATATTCATATTTAAAGATATGTTTTTCTTTAATCTCTATATGTGTTTGTTTACTAGATTATTATAATTTATATAGATATGAAAATATCTAAATAACTGATAAAAATCATAAAAAAAAGGTTATTTTTTATAATTATTAAGAGCATTATTCAGTAACTGTTTTATTCTTCCTCTGTAATGTGCCGGTTTAAGTACTTCAATGCCACTGCCAAATCCGAGAATTAAACGGTCTAATTCAAAGTTCAGATGCACATATATTTTAATAATGATACTCCCGTCTGAAAACTTTTTTACAACTTTCTGCGATGTATGTAAAGGTTTTGTTAATATATAAGGTTTTGTTTTCCGCTGTACTTTCAACACTATTTCCTCTAAATATTTATCATTTAAAACTGTAACGCCTATTGTATTTTTATAAAATTCATCACCGTCAAAGTTTATATCTTCAAATTCAGTTTCTAATGCATAATCAATATGTTCAATGCGGTCCAGAGCGTAATTGTAAATAAAACCGCTTTTATTTTCTTTACCAACTACAAACCAGCGGTTGTTATATTCTTTCAGAATATACGGGTGAATTATATGATGATTTGTGTGTTTGGCATCAAAGCGTTTATAGGCAATATTTAAGCATATTTGTTTTAAGATTGCATTATATATAAAATCAGTATGTTCAAGACCTTTTAAATTTTCATTTTTATCAAGAAAGATTATGGTTTTGCAGCTGTTTTTATTTGTATATATTGTATCTTCAAGTTTGTTAATCATTCCTTTTAATTCAGAGAGTAAAGGCACATTTTTAAATTGTTTTAATATTTCTACTGTTTCGCTTAAAATATCCATATCTGTTTCATTTAATGGAATATCTCTTATACTAAAATCAGGGTCTTCATACTTATAATATTTTTTATCATATACTACAATGGGTGCATTATATCCTAATTTATCACTGCGCATTATTTGTATATCTAACTGTATGGTGCGTTTACTTACATTAATTTTACGTCCTTCATATTCATACAAAACTTCGGAGCAGGCAGCAATCAGGTCGTTTAATGTCCATTTTCGATATTTATTTTGCAGGCATTTGTCAATTGTTCGGTATCTGATGAGTGCATTTTTATTTATTGCCATAATTGTATTATGTTGATTATTAAACGTTTGATTGTGTTTAGGATATAAATGTACAAAAAAAATAAAAGTACGCAAAAAGATTGCGTACTTGTGTTTCATCTTTGTATCGGATAAAAACAAAACATCACCTTAAAAATAAAAAGTCATGAAAGTTTATCAAGCATTAAAAGAAAAGAAAAAATTAGTAGCAGCTATAAATCAGCTAAGCGAACTGATAAAAAGCAATAATTCTATTCAAATAGAAAATGAATTTGAATTTAATGTAAATGAATTATTGCAAGAACGAAAGGAAAAAGTTAGTGAACTGCTTCATCTGAAAATGCGATTGCACAAAACTGCAATGCAAGTACAAATTTTAATTTTTGAATTATCTGAATTAAAACAAGAATTAAAAATGTATCGCGAAATAGATACACAACAAGGGGTTGTAAATCCGAATTATTCTGATTTACAGATTACGAAAAAAGTGCAGTTAAGTAAAGCTGATGTGTTAAAATTAATTGAAAATACAAACCGGCGCATCGATGAGTTGCAGAATAAGATTGATGAATTTAACTATACGCATGATTTAGTTTAAAATATCGGGGATATCTTTTTTGTAAGTTGTTTTTTTGTTCATTACTTTACAATTATAAAATAATCACAACAGGGTTTGTGCTCATGATGATGAATCTTGATATTTAATAATAGAAACCCTGTAGATATGATACTTGATAATTGACATATAAACACTTAACACTATTTATGAAACAAAAAGCACATTAAAAGATATCCCTAAAACTTATCAATATTCATGAGTAATAAATTAGATACGTATGAAAACAATAAGGACCAAATACGGCAAAGAAGTTAAAATTTTTGCAAAAACCATTGAACAACATGCTTTACAGCAAATTACCGATTTCTCAAATAATGAAGCATATAAAAATTCAACGATTCGTATCATGCCGGATTGCCATGCCGGAAAGGGCAGCACCGTTGGTACAACTATGACTGTTGATAAAAAAGTAAGTCCAAGTTTAGTTGGGGCTGATATTGGTTGTGGAATGCTAACAATAGAATTAGCTGAGAAAAATATAGATTTAAACCAAATAGATGCTATAATCCACAGGAAAGTGCCAAGTGGTAGGGCTATTCATAATACACAGCAAGCAGAATTTGATTTTTCAGGTTTACGCAGAAAATACGAATTAGATATTGTGCGCGCCCGTAAAGCTATTGGTAGCTTGGGGGGCGGTAATCATTTTATTGAAATTGGAAAAAATAATAAGGATAAATATTTTTTGGTAATTCATTCGGGAAGCAGGGGTATTGGAAGTGAGCTTGCCAAATTATATCAAAAAACTGCAGCTGAAAATATGAATTCAACTTTAGAAATAGAGAAATTAGTAGAGCAACTTAAAGCAGAAGGTCGTTTTACTGAAATTCAAAATGCTATACAAAAAGAAAAACAAAAAGCAGCAAAAATAAATACTGATTTAGCATACTTAGAAGGCGAAAGCTATGATGATTATTTACATGATATGAAAATAATTCTGCAATATGCAAGTTTAAACCGCCGTACAATTGCCAAAATTATATTAAAGAATGCTCATTTGCACGAAAAATCATCTTTTGAAACCATTCATAATTATATTGATTTTGATCGTATGATTCTACGCAAAGGTGCTGTTAGGGCAGAAAAAGGAGAGAAATTGTTAATCCCTTTAAATATGCGCGATGGTTCTTTAATTTGTACCGGAAAAGGAAATTCCGATTGGAATTACTCTGCACCGCATGGGGCAGGAAGATTAATGAGCAGAACGGCTGCTAAACAGCAGATTGATTTGAATGAATTTAAAAAGCAAATGAAAGGAATTTATTCTACATCGGTTGGTAAATCTACGATAGACGAAGCACCTCATGCTTATAAACCAATGGACGAAATTATGGAAATGATTAAAGATACCGTTGAAATTGAGGAAATTATTCGTCCGGTGTATAATTTTAAGGCTCATTGATGTTTTGTTCTATATTTGCAAGATTTATTTTATATTTCAAGATTTAAGTTCTGAAAAAATTTATTATATTTACCTTAAATCCGTATATTATTTTTGCAAGAATATCGTTTGTAGCAATAGAAGCGAAATATTTTCTTTTATAACCAACTTATTTTCATGCTGATGGAAGAGGAATGATTAGATAGATTGAAAATATTAATTAAAGGAACGTTTTGTTTTTGAGCTTTCGGATTAAAAAAACTATTAAAAAATAAACTCATGGAAAAGTATTTGTTGTATATTTTATTTTTCGGCTTTTATATAGTAAAAGCACAAACGAATAATCCACCGGTTTTAACAAATCCTTTTGATGATATTAGTACCTTTGAAGATGAAAATTTCAGCTTTATATTTTCAGTTGATTTATTTACCGATCCTGATGAAAATGATGAAATTACATACGATGCGCAAATGTCAGACGGTGCTTCATTACCACAATGGTTAAGTTTTGATAATTCTTTGCTTTCATTTTCTGGTGTTCCTTCAAATGAAGATGTTGGAGTTTTAAATATCCAAATTATTGCCACTGACTTACAAGGAGCAAGTGCTACTTTTGATTTTAAACTAGAAGTGATAAATACCAACGACCCGCCTTATGTCCAGGGCAATATTGATCCAATTCATATACAAGAAGATGAATATTTTGAATATGTTTTTTCTGAAGATTTATTTGCAGATGATGATATTGGCGATGAACTAAGTTATTCGGCTTTACTTTCTAACGGAAATGAATTACCTGCATGGTTGATATTTGATAATGCTTCAAAAACTTTTTCAGGTACACCGGAAAATAATGCAGTAGGTGATTGGGAAATTCGATTAACAGCAACAGATGTTTCGGGAGAAAAGGTAAGTTTAGATTTTAGCCTGTCTGTTACAAATGTTAACGATCCACCGGTGGTTATTAATACTATCCCTGAGCAAAAAGTTGAGCAAAATAAAACTTTTAGCTATACAGTTCCTGATAATATTTTTGAAGATTATGATCCGGATGATAAATTAGAACTATCGGCAAGTTTGGCTGATGGTAGTAATTTGCCGGACTGGTTGTCTTTTGATAATTCTGAAAACACTTTTAGTGGAACACCCTCAGAAATCAATGTGTACAATATTAAACTTACGGCATCAGACCTGTCCGGCGATACAGTTTCCACTAATTTTAAACTTACCGTTTATCAAATAACCGGTATTAACCAATATAAAGTAGATGAATTAATAATTTATCCTAATCCTTCAAATGGAGTATTTAATATTCAGTTAATGGATAATGATTTTTCAAACAAAGTTTTTTTAAGCCTGAAAAATACATCAGGTGCAACAATTTGGACATCATTATTAAATTCAAATAAGGAAAAGGTACAAATAAATGAAATTAAGGCAGGTATATACTTTTTAGAATTTAAAAGCAAAAATAAATACTTGGTAAAAAAAATAATTATTGAGCGATAGAGTTTAATATCGCGAGTATCAATAAATTGAATTTGGGCAAATAAAAAATCCTGTAAGAAACACTTACAGGATTTTGTTTTTATGCTCAGCGGAGAAAGAGGGATTCGAACCCCCGGAGCTGTTACACTCAACGGTTTTCAAGACCGCCGCATTCGACCACTCTGCCATTTCTCCGCTGCAAAAGTATAAATTCTGTTTTAACTGCGAAATTTTTTTTTATATTTTTTTATTTTTTTACAATTATTGTTTTGTAAGAAGCTTAACAAAGTATTTTACGGATGTTTTATATGAATTATTTTTAAACGTTTTGAAAGTCCGTTGGACGTTCAAAAGTTTTTATCCACAGATTAATACGATTAACTCGGATTATTTTACGAAGTAAAAATTAGGTTTCGCAACAAACTGTAAGTTGATGATAAGTATAGTGGATAAATTTAAAATAATAGCTTAAATCCGTAAATATCGAATTAACTTATTCACAGTCATCAGATGAATAAATAAATTAAAGTGGCGATTCTTAATTGCCATTTTTTGTTGATTGTTAATTGCGAAAATTTGACGATTGCAAGTTACTGCTTACAGAAGTAAATCATATAATAAATAGCTGTAAATTCAGAACAACTGACTCATGTGTTTTTATAGTATTGATAATCAGTATGAAAGGGTATGTCAGATTGGATTTAAGAATGAACCCTCTTTTGCACCAAAGGTGCGGAATAAAATAACATTGGGTAAAGCCCAATGATAATTAATTACCGTACAAGCAAGCACCAAAGATAGGTGCGGGATACAAATCTTTTTTATCCACAGATTAATCGGATTTACGCAGATTTTTACTTCGTAAAATTTATTTTTGGGGCTCATCTTAATTCCTTACAATTCAGTTGTTCTGAAATTAAGCTATTCATCTGATGACTTGCGGATATATGGTGTATTGAATATTAAAATAATTAATAGCCCCGACTTTATCGAAAAGGTTTTTTCGGGAGGGTACACTTTAATAAGGGCTGCGGGTTAAGCGAGCTGCGGCAGGGATTGAAGCGGATAGCCCGCAAGCCGAAAAACATTATAAAAACAAGCCGGAAAGAGCGACTAAAAAGAAGCTACTTTGCGGCTTTGTTTTTATTGTTTTTTGGCTGAGGACTATGAGCAGAAAGCCCGTAGCCGCCCAAATTATTATTCATTACTCAGCTCATAACCTAATTCTTTGTCTTTTTTTATTGCCGGAATGCCTTCTTTCATCCAAAGGGGCATGGGTTTTCCTTTCAGATAATGGTCGAAAAATTGTAACATTCGGATACTCAGGTCTTTATTGT
>JAKIUH010000468.1 GCA_021647685.1 Bacteroidales bacterium | reverse complement strand
GTCAAGTATGTTGTGTCGTATAAGTTGAAGTTATTTTTGTGTAGAACAAGGCAAAAATTTTTAGCATAGCAGTAGTTATGGTCAAAATTTTTAACAAAGTTCTACGCAAAAAGAACGAAACTTGGTGCGACTAAAACAAGTTTGACATGACACTGGATGCTATTGTATTGTTTTTAAACTTTGTCAAACTTATCAATTAAGTTTGACAAAGTTTTTAGCTTTCAAGATTTTATTTTCTTCCAAACCATAGTCTTTCGGATAAAAAATTTACTTGCTACCACTTCAATTTTATTTTTCTGCATTTCAGTAACTTTAAAATCTACAAACATACCTTTTTCCGGTCCGTATAAAGTACCGTTAGTCCAAATCTTTTCTTCATTATCAAATTCTAAATCTTTTAGAATAATTTTGCCTACAAGTGGTTCATTACGTTTTTCTTCATCAGGATTTTTATAATCTGTAGTTTTTCCGTTTTCCCAACCGTTTAATGCGATAACTTTTCCATAATATTTATTTCCGGATTTAAAAATTTCAATATCCAGTTTATTGGGCATATGATATTTCCCGATTAATTCATCGGCTTTTTGTGAAAATAATGACAAATTGATAAAAATTATGATTGCAATGTTTAAAATAACTTTTTTATTCATTTTTTTAGATTTGAGTATTAAATAATTTTGCTGGATATTTTATTTAGAAAATATCCGGCAAACTGTAAATAAATGTATAGAAACGTATTATAGCCTAATAAGCAGTGTGTTATGAATTATTAAAAATTATATTTAATTTTCATATAAACCATTGAATTGTCTCCATATTGTCCAAACTGTCCTTTTTCATCACCTACAAAAATATTTGAGCCCAAAAGGATGGAAAAGCTATCTTCAAAATCATAAGTAATTTTAGGGCGTATTAATGCATCACCATCTGTTAAGCCTATATATGAGAACAATTCAAGGTGTAAAGTTTCGCGCAAAGCATCGTAACGAGCCAAGAATGTAGCCATATTATTGGTTTCGTCTTCGGTCATACCTGTTTCCCAATCTAATATATATTTTTGAATAAATTGTCCGCTTAATTTTACATCACCAATGCTAAAATCTAAGCCCACAACATAATTCAAGTAATCTTTTTCAATTAATGATTCGGTTGCTAAAGGGTTTTCTGTTTGAAAATATTTACCATTGTAATAAGCAGCTTCTCCTCTAAGTATAATTCCTTTAATTTCAGTGCTAAACGAACCTCCTGTTAGGTATAAACGGTGATGTTCAGGTGTTATGTTTAAACCTGTAAGACTTGGTGGTTGTGTTGTGGGATCAATGACTTTTTCCACATGCATTGCCGGATTGTCGTCCCATGTATATCCGCCCATTATTTCAAAATCAATACTTGAGCTCATGAATGAGTATTTTAAGAAAATTTCACTATTTTCCAATGACGGATTTACTTCACTTTCGCTCCAATCAAAAGTTGTCGGTGCAGGAAATTCAGGTTGTATATACCAAATAGAACCGGCTGCCGGACGTTCCGTAGGTGTAAATTGAGGTATCCAGATAGCTTCAAAAGTACTATTCCCAACATAGTAGTCAAATTTTGTTGAGATAATGCCTGTTCTGATTTCATCAAAATCGGGCAATAGAAATTCGGTTAAATTCAGTGGTGAAACCACATCGGTAATAAATACTCCATCGGCTTTACCCCAAACTATTTGTTGTTTCCCTATTCTGATGTCCATATTGGCAAAATACATATCTACATAAATTTCGCGTAAGCGAAAATCCAAACTGTCTGAATTATACATATAAATCATTGGGTTTACTTTAAAGGCTACTTTATCCCCAATTTTTTCAAAATTCAGGTTTAACGTTTGTTGGATAATCCCAAAATCTCCATTGTTGAAAGTTATCCCTTCGTAAGTTCTTGCAAAACCTGAAATATCTACTGTATTTTCTTGTGCTTTTGTGAAAAAAGCCATGCCTATCAGCAATATAAATAATATTCCTGTTCTTTTCATTTTTATAAAATTTAAAAATTAGAATTTTAATTTTTCGGTCATGATGCCAAATCTCAATATGGTGATTTGATGGTCAAAATATATATTGTAATAATCTTGTCCGTGATAAAACTGTGTGAAAAAGCCTATATCTTCGAGAAACTTGGGATGATAAAAAAATGTAAATTTTAAGTTAATCCGATTTGCATCCAATGCGTTCCAATCATACATTTCTCCAAACAACCAAGTAATATCTCCTTTAAGTGAGATGCTTGCTCTTTCGCGTTTTTTATTTTTATTTTCCGGTAGTTTAAAAATTGAAAAAACATTATTCCAGCGATACATACTGTATTTTCCATCAAGCTCGTTTATCGTTAATCCGGGAAAATGCCATTCAAAAGAGCTTGCAAAAAACTGTGCTGCATTACGTTTTTTATTAAAATTTGTTTTAATTAGCCCAAATTCGGTGTAATTTGTTGAAAAATTACCGGTTTTTAAGTTTATATCACCATTTTCTAAATAAAAATCACCGTCTTGACCATTTGAATGATGGGCTAATTTTGCAAAAGCACTTAAACTGCAAGCATTTGTTTTTGATCTTATTTTGTAATATCCCGTAATTTGTGGCATGTAGCTGGGTGTTCGTACCGGATAAGATTCTTCTTGATACATCCGTATGATAATTTGAGCTGTTAGTACGCCCATTAAGCGTGCATTTTTACTTTTACGAATGTAAAAACTTGGGGTTAAATTTGCCTCAAACCATAAAGGTTCAATATTTCCTATATCCGTAGGAAAAGTTATATAGCTATGGCCGATATTGACTTGCGAAATTGTTGTCAATGCAATTTCCGGCACAAATGTACTGTCGTTCTGCCCTATTAACTGTGTTGTGAAAAATAAGACAATCAAAGCCGAT
>JAKIUH010000467.1 GCA_021647685.1 Bacteroidales bacterium | reverse complement strand
GGTTTTCAAATACAATATCCGAAAAAGCATGCATTTATTTAATTAAAAGCCATAATATCTTTTGCTGCTCAGCTGCACACCTCTATTTTGTTCAGTTTGAAGTATTTCTATACATCTGCACTTCACAAAATCCAAAATAGATGCACATCTGAGCTTTTCAGCAAGCCCTATTTTAAAATTTGCTGTTTAAGCACAACATCAGTTAAAGGATTATTTTCATTATCAACACAAGTTTCGTATTTATTCTTTAAAATCTCAGGAGCATTTTCCACAACAAAAGACCTATGTGTCCAAGCCAGTAAATCCAAATCATTATAATCATTACCGATACCAATAGTTTTTTCTTTTGGGATAGCAAATGAATCACATAAAAACTTAGCTCCTGCAGCTTTTGAAACCCCTTGCGGAAAAATCTCTAACCAAATTGATTTACCGTCAATCGGCGAAGTAGCCCGAATAACTTTCAAGTCTTTTATAAAACCTTTAACTTTGTTAAATTTTTCCTCGCTTTCAAGAATTACCAGAAATTGGGTAGCTTCGTTCAATGGGAAATGTGAATTTAGCGAATATGCGTATTTTTTATACAAATCATTACGCCACTCAAAATCAGTATTGTTTTTTTTCCCTTTATGAAAATGATAGATATGATTATCGGGTATAGGGTGCTGAATGGAAAAATTTACATTTAAGTTTTGCAAAACTTTAATAGTTTCATTAATTTGATTTAAGTTCAAACTCGTTTTATAAATTAGTTCACCTGTTTTCATATTTTTAATTCCTGCACCCGAAGAAAAAATCAAATAATCGAAAGGATATGTTTCATCTATGACCTGATGTGCACTAAAATAGGTTCTTCCGGTAGCAAAAACCCGCAAATAATTCTTTTTCCCCAAATCATTAAGTGTTTTCCGGTCTTTTTTCCCGATTTTCTTGTCAGAATTGAGCAATGTACCATCTAAATCAATAAAAAAAACGCCCGAATATATATTTTTTTGAATACTCATTCCACTACCTGTTTTTAAACTGCCGATTGGCAAACATACATAATTTGTCAATAACCTCCGGCATTTGGCACTCAAACCTAAGTTTAACACTATTTAACTATATTTTAACAAAATTAACACTTTAACAACAGATAAGTTAATAAAAGAGTGAAAAAAAATGACTATATTTGTAATAATTAAGCATTTTATTCGTGTATATAAATAAGCGATAAATTACATTCTATCAACTAAAATTATTAGTTATGAAAACATTTTATATATTATCCATACTTTTTGTTTTTATATTAAGTTCTTGCGGAAGCCAAAAATTTGCCGTAGATGAATACGATGATTTATATTATACCGTAAAAAAAGATAAAAACAATAAAAAGCTTGTTGCCGACAATAATACAAACGGAAGTTTAATTACCAATGATGAAGTAGTTGTATTAAACTCTTATTATAGAGATAACAACCAAACACAGCAAAGCAATTCAGGAATAATCTATTCCAATGATGAAAATAATAAACTTACGGGCAATGATAATGAATTAGCCGGTGAGTTAGACGACCAAGTGATTTATTCTACTGATGAAGATTATGATTTTAGCAATATCTATTCAGAAGAAAGCATCTATAATCTTGATGAATACAGCAGTGCCGATGACGATGAAGTTTCCTATTCCGATGCAATTAAAAAATTTAACGACAGCAATACTTCCGATTCCTATTTTTCAAATAGCACTTACGGTGGTTGGGGTAGTTTTATGCCTGTTTTTAATATTGCTTTATCATTTGGTTACGGAGGCTATTATTCTCCTTTCTATACAGGATATAATCCTTACGGGTATTATGGATATAACCCTTACGGATATTATGGATATAATCCTTATGGGTACTCACCTTATTATGGTTCTCCTTATGGATATTCATCTTATTATGGCGGATATAATCCAAATTACAACTATCAGAACTACTATTACAATATAAATAATAAAGAAGAAAACAATAGAATCTATCAACACAGGAATTCAACAAACAGAATTACAAATAATGGACACCGTACACGCCCATATTTAATAAGTAATGATAATAAAAGCACTATTATTAATAGTAGTAATTCCAATAATTATATTCGCAATTCAAGTAACAGAAATTCAAATAACCGCTCCTCGGGCGTGCATCGAACTATTAAATACAATACAGGAAATACGATAAAAAATACTAATTATAATAGAACAAACAACAATAGAAGTTCAAATTACTATAATAATAATCGGTCAAATTATAGAAACAATAGAAATTCTAATCAATTAAAAACACACAACAATAACTCGGGCAATAGAAATTCAACCTATAAACGAAGTAATACTAATCGTTCTTCGTACAATCGCTCATCAAACTCAACAAATAGGTCTTATACACGTCCTTCAAATTCAGGAAATTCTTCATTTAATCGCTCATCGGGAACAAGTACAAGAAGTAACAGCTCCGGTACAAGGTCAAATAGTGGACGAAAACGTTAATATTTTAAATTTAGTTTAAATAAATTTATCCAAAAGAATGCTTAACAAATTTTCTACTATTCTATTAATATTTTCTTTTGCTACAAGTATTTTTGCGCAAAACGAAAATGATGCCTTACGTTTTTCTTTTCTAACTTATGGAGGAACTGCCCGCTATATGGGCATGAGTGGCGCATTTAGTGCTCTGGGTGCTGATTTTTCTGTACTTAGTACAAACCCCGCGGGGATTGGAAGTTTTAAAAAAAGTAGAGTAATGTTTTCGGCAGGTGCAGTTATGATGAATACAAGTGCTGATTATTGGGGTGAAAATACGAAAGACGATTTTGTAAGAAGCAACATAAATAATTTGGGTTTAATATTAAATTTAAAACCTTATACACCCAACGAAACCGGTTGGAAAACAGTT
>JAKIUH010000042.1 GCA_021647685.1 Bacteroidales bacterium | reverse complement strand
TGCTCATTTTTTATCTGTTTTTTTCATCATCTGCTCCCAAAATATCCTCAGCTAAATCGGCAAAAGTTTCTTCATCAACTGCATTGTTTTCATAGATTTCTTTTGCCCATATTTCAATTTTTTTATCTTGCCCTGACATGTATATTTCTTTACCAATTTCAGCTTGCTCCATAAATCGTTTCGGAATTAATATCCGGTTGTTGGCATCCAAACTTACTTCGGCAGTTCCTCGATAGTATGCCCTTAACAGTTGGCTGTGTTTTTTATTGTATGGGTTTAGTTTACTGCGTAATATTTCATTTTGACGTTCCCATTCATCCATAGTGTATAAAATCAGGCATTTTTCATAAATATCCTTTTTTATGACAAAGCGATCTCCTGCAGTTACCGGCATCTGCTTTTTAAATGCAGAGGGTAAAAGCGCTCTCCCTTTGGAGTCAATTTTACATAAATAATCGCCTATAAAACTTGTCATAAATTTGCTTTATCTCAAAAAACCCATGAAATTCAAAATCTTACACTAAGGCATTGTTTAAATTTCAATGAGTAAAATTAAGGATTTTTTTCCAAAATGAAACACTTTTTCCCACTTTTTCCCACTTTTCTCTGAAAAAGTTTTCAACAATCGCTAAAAAACATTAATTTTAGGCTTTAAATTATATTTTTTAATCGATACAAAAACATTTGTTAAAAATTATTTTGAAGATAATTATCGGGATTTTTATCTTTATAGTTTTAAAAAGATTACCATACAAATGTAATCAATAAACGTAAAAAAGTCAAGTTATATATAAATTGTTACAAAAAAATCTATGGAGCAAAAAAAAGAACTGTTTATTGATATTGACAGGGTTTTAAAATCGAAAAATCCTAGACTATATAAAACAATTCCGAAATTTTTAATTAACTACCTCAAAAGAATTGTTCATCAAGATGAGCTAAACTATATAATTGAGACGTTTAAAGATTTATCCGGTTTAGATTTTAATCATGCCGTTTTGGAATATTTTAATATTAAAACAAGTACCATCGGGAGCGAAAATGTTCCCGGGTCGGGACGATTTATTTTGGCGGCAAATCATCCTATTGGTGGAATTGACGGAATGATTTTTATACAAGAAGCAGGAAAAATATTTGGACCTACTAAATCTATTATCAATGATTTATTAATGAATATTGAAAATCTGTCACCCCTTTTTGTTGGGGTAAATAAGCATGGAAAAGCAACAAAAGCAGTTTATGAAGAAATGGATAAAGTTTTTTCATCAGATGTACAAGTATTGATTTTTCCTGCAGGGCTTGCTTCGAGGCGTAGCAAAGGTGTTATCCGGGATTTGGAATGGAAAAAAACATTTATAAGCAAAGCTATTCAATACGAAAGAGATATAATTCCTGTACACATTTCTGGCCGCTTGTCAAATTTTTTCTATAATTTTGCAAATATTCGTAAAATGTTAGGGATTAAAGCAAATCTTGAAATGCTTTATTTGGCTGACGAAACTTTTAAACAGAAGAATAAAAGTTTTGAAATTACTTTTGGTAAACCGATTGCTTACCAAACCTTTGATAAATCATTTACACATCAAGAGTGGGCACAAAAGGTAAAGGAACATATTTATAAGCTTAAAGATAATAAAACGGTTGTTTTTAGCCCTAAATGAACGGATTTGCTTAAGCATGTTTAATAAACCAATTAAAGTTGTAGTGTTAATTATATGGATAAAAAGCAGTTTAATGAAATCATAGCTCCGGTTAGTAAAGATTTGTTAATTAGTGAATTAACAAAAGAACGTTTTTTGAGGAAAACCAATAACGGAGGTAACGAAATATATGTTGTAGATTACCATAATGCCCCTAATGTTATGCTTGAAATTGGCAGACTTAGGGAAATTACATTTAGAGAAGCCGGTGGAGGTACCGGTAAAAGTGCGGATATTGACGATTATGATACTGCCGAGTTTCCGTATCGGCAATTAATTGTTTGGGAGCCGGAAAAACAAGAGATTATAGGAGGGTACAGGTTTTTAAATTGCAATGAAAAAATTCCGCGAGATGAAAACGGAACTATAAAATTAGCGACAAGAGGGCTTTTTGAGTTTTCTGAGAAATTTATTTGTGAATATTTGCCTTATTCCATTGAATTGGGTAGATCGTTTATACAGCCTGATTATCAGGCAAGTAGAGTAGGTAGAAAAGCCCTTTTCTCATTAGATAATTTATGGGACGGTTTGGGTGCCCTGGTTGTTTTATATCCGGAGATTAAATATCTTTTCGGAAAAATTACTATGTACGTTAGTTACAATAAGTTTGCGCGTGATTTAATTTTGTATTTCTTAAAAAAATATTTTCCTGATACAGAGAACTTAGTATATCCGCGTGTACCGATGCAATTGGAAACAAATGAAGCTGAATTGGAAAAAATTTTGATAGGTAAAGATTACAAAGAAGATTTTAAAATTATGAACCGTAAGGTTCGTGATTGTAATGAGATAATACCTCCTTTATTTAACTCGTACATGAACCTTTCACCCACCATGAAAGTTTTTGGTACGGCAATTAATCATCATTTTGGAGGTGTTGAAGAAACCGGTATTTTAATAAAAATTGAGGATATTTACGACACGAAAAAGCACCGTCATATTTCTAGCTTTCAAAAGGAGTGAATATGTAAGCCGGTTCTGTATTAAATATAGTGGGTGAAATATTTGTTTACTTTTTCTTTATACATGCGTAATAATTAAAATCTGCCAACTATATTCATAAAAGTGCAAAGAACAAATATTCAATAAACAATACTCAATACTCACTATTTAACCATAGACTTTATTGTATTTAAGATTTAGTATGCTCTGCCCTTTCTTCCTTCAACATAATTAATAAATGAAGTATTTACCACTTTATTTCCTCCCGGGGTGGGATAATTACCTGTAAAATACCAGTCGCCTTTATCATTTGGACAAGCTTCATGCAGATTTTCTATACTTTGATAAACTATTTTAACTTCTGCATTTATGTTACCGTTGCTAAGCATTTTACTAATTTTATCCGATATTTCTTCGGGCGTAAAAGGCTCATATATTTCTTTTACATAGTTTATGATTTCTTCTTTGGGTAGATTTTGTTGCGCTTTTGATTTTTTATAAACTTTGTTTATAATGTCCTGTTTTCCTGTATCTTTTAAAAGCTCAATTGTGGCTCTAAAAGCAATAAAATCGCCCAATTTTGCCATATCTATTCCATAACAATCGGGATATCGAATTTGGGGCGAAGATGATATAACGACTATTTTTTTAGGACCTAAGCGGTCTAATATTCGTAAGATACTTTTTGCAAGAGTAGTGCCGCGTACAATAGAATCATCGATAATAACCAAATTGTCTTTTCCTCTACGAACTGTTCCATAGGTAATGTCATATACATGCTCTACCATATCGTCGCGTCCTTCATCCTGACTGATAAATGTACGCAGCTTTACATCTTTTATGGCTATTTTTTCAACACGCGGTCGGTGGTCAAGTATTGCAACCAATTCATCGTTGCTAAGTTTTCCGTTATTTTCTGTTATTTGTTTTATTTTTTTTCTGTTTAAATAACTTTCCAGTTCCGAAACCATTCCGTAAAAGGCAGTTTCGGCGGTATTGGGTATATATGAGAATACAGTATTGTCAATATCATCATCAATAGCTTCAATTATTTTCGGGATAATTAATTGTCCCAATTTTTTACGCTCTTTGTATATGTCTAAATCACTTCCGCGTGAAAAATATATTCGTTCAAATGAACAAGATTTACGTTCTAAAGGTTCACGGATAAGTTTCTGCGAAACATCGCCTTCTTTTTTAATCACTAAAGCGAAGCCCGGTTTTACTTCATGAACATCTTCGTATTGTACGTTCATAACTGTTTGAATAACTGCTCTTTCAGAAGCTACGACAACAATTTCATCATCCTTATAATAAAAGGCGGGACGAATGCCTGAGGGGTCGCGCATTACAAAAGAGTCTCCATGTCCAATCAAGCCGGCAATGGCATACCCACCATCCCAACGCTTGCTTGATTCTTTTAATATACTTTGAATATCAATATTTTGTTCAATTTTTTCACTAATTTCTTTGTTTGAGTATCCTCTGCTTTTGAATAAGTTAAAAAGTGCTTGATTTTCTTCATCGAGAAAATGACCGACATTTTCTAAAATTGTTACTGTATCAGAATAATCTTTGGGATGTTGACCAAGGTTTACCAGTGCATTAAATAGTTCGTCAACATTGGTAAGGTTAAAATTCCCGGCAAGGACTAAATTTCTGGATTTCCAATTATTTTGACGCATTACCGGATGCACATAATCAATACTGTTGCCTCCAAAAGTACCATAACGCAGGTGTCCAAGGTATAATTCTCCGGCAAAGGGAATATTTTCTTTAGCCCAAACGGGGTCGGTAATTCTTTCGGGATGTTCTTTTTCCAGCGATCGGATGTTGCCACGGATAAAGTCAAATACTTCTTTTATAGGCATTTCTCCCATTGATTTGCTGCGGTTAATATAAGTAGTCCCCGGTTTGGTATTCAATTTTACATTAACTACTCCTGCACCATCTTGCCCTCGATTATGCTGCTTCTCCATCAGCAAATAGAGTTTATTCAGACCATACATCCATGTTCCGTATTTGGCATGATAATATTCGAGTGGTTTTAGCAGCCGGATTAATGCTATACCACA
The DNA here is from genome assembly GCA_021647685.1 of Bacteroidales bacterium. GTDB lineage: Bacteria > Bacteroidota > Bacteroidia > Bacteroidales > NBLH01 > NBLH01. Next base: position 12,125 of record JAKIUH010000042.1, on the reverse strand, counting down.
TTCATGTTTAATCTGATCGCTCATTTTTATATTTATACGATTTATTAATCTTTAAAACTTACTAATTATTTAATGTGATTTTTGATTCTACTACATAACAATCCGGGAATTTATCAAGCATTTTTTTTCTGTATGCTTCTGCTTCAATTCGAGAACGGAAATCACCTACAACTACTTGGAAATAAGGAGAGTGATGAACCATGTGAGGTTCAATATCGGGAAAATAATTTCTAATCTTCATTTTTGCATTATTGGCTTCGTCTCGTGCATTTCGCCCGGAACCCATATATACGCGAATACGCCATCCTCTTATTTGTGTTTTTCCCTCGCTTTGTTGTTTGTGCAGTTTTATTATTTGAAACAGTTTAGTATCTGCATTAATATATATTTTGGCTTGACTGCCGGAATAGGATTGTCCAAACAATCCTGTTTGTGCTAATTCCAGTCTTGATGTTTGTGCAAAAGCACTACTTGAAAAAAGAAAAATAATCGTCAAAAAGAAAAAATGCTTCATCGGCTTCTTTTTTAAATCCGGGACAAAATTAGCTTAAAAATTTTAGAATAAAAAAAGCGCTGTAAGAATGTTTGGAGAAGTTTTTATTATTTTTAAACAGATTTACATTAAATTTACTTAATTTTCTGTTTTTTGCTTTATTCAATGTTGAATATTAAAGTTTCAGTAATTCAATTATTTATCATCGGTTTATACAAAATTTAGCATAATTGTATTAACTTTACCCTTGTTAATAATATAGTTTTTTTAGATACGATAGTAAGTAACAACTGTTAAAAAAACACTTAATCTGAAACATTTTTAACCCTGCTGGAGGACAAGATCTTTACATTGCAGAAGCTGGTAGTTGGGGCTTTATGATATGAGTGATTCAGACTATGTAGTAATATAAATAATTAATAAATTAGCTTATGAAAACTTTTTCTGTGTTTTTGGTTTTATTTAGTTTTTTCTTTTCTTCTTTTTTTATACATCAAGAACAGGATTATGTATTTTTTTTACATAATCGATTTGTTGAAACTCATGAGTTAAATGAACCACACCCGCAATACGGACTGGCTGAGTATAATAAAATCATAAAGGCTTTTGAAGATAATGGTTTTAATGTTATCAGTGAAAAAAGAAAAGCAAATGTAAACGTGAAAGATTATGCCCTGAAAGTCAAGAAACAAATTGACAGTTTACTTATAAAAGGAGTTTCTGCTAATCACATTACCGTAATTGGTACCTCAAAAGGTGGATATATTGCTCAATATGTATCTACATATGCAAAAAATCCGGATATAAATTTTGTTTTTATAGCTTGTTATAATGATCGAGATATTGAAAGATTTCCTGACATTAATTTTTGCGGTAATATTTTAACAATATATGAAAAAACGGATCCCTTAGGAGTTTCTGCCTTAAAAAGAAAAGAAACATCAAACTGTGAAATTAAAAATTTTAAAGAAATTGAATTAAATACAGGTTTGAAACATGGTTTTCAATTTAAGGCTTTGAAAGAATGGATAGAACCTTCTATAAAATGGGCTCATAGAAACTACGAACTGAATTAATAATGTTTCTAAATTTATTTGTTTGGCAAAAGATTTACATGCTTTTATGCTTATTAAGCATATAATACGTATTTTTGCAGCAAATTTTAAAAAAATGAGCAATAAAAACAAAAATAATACACAGGGTGAGTTTGAACTTATTGATTTATTAACCCAAAATATTAACATATATAACAGAGAAACAATAAAAGGAATTGGTGATGATGCAGCAGTATTAGCCTTTGAAAAAGAACAAATAGTAGTTACCAATGATGTGTTAATAGAAGGCATACACTTTGATTTGGCATATGTTCCGTTAAAGCATTTGGGATATAAAGCGGCGATTGTTAATTTTTCAGATGTTTATGCAATGAATGCGCAACCAAAGCAACTTCTTGTTTCAATAGCGGTATCTAACCGTTTTACAACTTCAATGCTTCAAGAGTTATATGCCGGAATAAAACTTGCTTGCGATAATTATAAGGTAGATTTGGTAGGAGGTGATACTTCTTCATCAAGAACCGGTATGTTTTTAAGTCTTACGGCAATTGGGAGTGCAGAAAAAAATGATATTGTTTACAGAAACACAGCAAAAGAAGGAGATTATATTTGTGTAAGTGGTGATTTAGGAGCGGCTTATGCGGGATTACATCTTTTAAAGCGCGAAAATGAACTTTTTCAAGCCGACCCGAGCTTTCAACCTGTACTTGAAGGTTATGATTATATTTTACAAAGGCAATTAAAACCTGAAGCACGGGCGGATATTTACAGGTATTTAAAACAAAAGGGAATTGTTCCGACAGCTATGATTGATATATCAGATGGGCTTTCTTCTGAGATTCTTCATATTTGTAACGATTCGGGTACCGGATGTAAAATTTTTGAAAATAAAATACCCATTGCTCCTGAAACGGAAAGTATGGCTGATGAACTAAGTATTGACCCTACTGTTTGTGCTTTAAACGGAGGCGAAGATTATGAGTTGCTTTTTACGGTAAGTCCGGATGATTATAAACAACTCACTGCCGAACCGCAAATAAGTATTATCGGGCATATTACCAACAAAAAAGAGGGGACTGTTTTAATAAGTACCGGAGGCAATGTAATACCCCTTCATGCAAAGGGGTGGAATGCTTTTGCGAGAGCAGAAGATAATTAGTAATCACTTTGATTGAGTGATGCTCATAGTTTAGGTTAAATTAAATGCAGTCTCCTAATTATAGGAGATTGGTGTATTTAATAATAACGAATGCACTAATTACTAATACTAAATACCTCTGATTATTCCACGTTTTGATTCGCGAACAAATTCTAAAATATAATCGCGTTCAAAAGATGCAGGAACTTCTTTTTCTATTTCTACTAAAGCATCGGAATTATTATATTTTCCCGAATATAGGATTCTATAAATATCTAAAATTTCATTAATTCGGTTACTGTCAAAATTTCTTCTGCGCAAGCCTACCGAGTTTATACCTACATACGAAAGCGGTTCACGTGCAGCCTTAATAAATGGGGGGACATCTTTTCTAATAAGCGAACCACCCGAAACCATTACGTGTGCTCCAATATGTACAAACTGGTGTACTAATACCGATGCGCTTAAAATAGCAAAATCATCAATAACTACTTCGCCGGCAATTTGGCAAGAATTTCCGATTATTACATTATTTCTTACTTCACAGTCATGAGCTACATGTGAGTATGCCATTAATAAACAGTTATCACCTATCGAAGTAATTCCCCTTGCAACAGTAGCCCTGTTAACTGTAACAAACTCTCTTAAAGTTGTATTGTTTCCAATGGTAACAATTGTCTCTTCACCTTTAAATTTTAAATCTTGAGGAATGGCAGATATTACTGCTCCCGGAAATATTTTACAATTTTCACCAATCCGTGCACCTTCCATAATAGTTACGTGAGGCCCAATCCAGGTTCCTTTGCCAATTTCTACATTTTTATCAATTGAAACAAAAGGTTCAATAACCACATTTTTAGCAACTTTTGCTTCCGGATGCACGTAAGATAACGGTTGATTCATTGTATCTGTTTTTATATTTGATTAATAATTAAGGAAATATGTTTTAAGTAGGGCTTGCTGAAAAGCTCAGATGTGCATCTATTTTGGATTTTGTGAAGTGCAGATGTATAGAAATACTTCAAACTGAACAAAATACAAAAGAGGTGTGCAGCTGAGCAGCTAAAAATATAATTGTTTGTATATAATAAATGCATGCTTTTTCTGATATTTTAGTGAAAACCCTTGCATTTCAAGGCAATAATGCAAACACAAAACACTGATTAATAATACATTTAGCGTTTTTCAGCAAGCCCTAAGTATATCTTTAATCATAGCTTAATTCGTTTAAAATTATTTATTGATATTTGCTTTCTTTATATCATCAATTAAAGTATTTGAGTACAAATATCTTTCTTCAAAATAGATTATTTATCTTTCGATATCTGTGCCATAAATTCTCCTTCGGCAACAATATTCTCACCCACAAAAGCTTGTCCTTTCATATTGGCAATTCCGCGACGAATTGGAGATAAAAGCTCCATTTTAAAAATTAATGTATCACCCGGAACCACTTTCCTTTTAAACTTTACTTTGTCCATTTTCATGAAATAGGTAAGATAGTTTTCAGGGTCAGGAACAGTACTTAATACCAAAATTCCGCCTACTTGTGCCATTGCTTCAACAATTAATACACCCGGCATAACCGGTTCCTCAGGGAAATGCCCAACAAAAAAATTTTCGTTTAATGTAACATTTTTTAATCCCACCACTTCAATATCATCCAAATGCAGCACTTTATCAACCAATAAAAATGGCGGGCGATGAGGTAAAAGTTTCTTTATTTCAGGTATTCCCATTATTGGAGCATTCGCATCAAACTTGGGTGCTAAATTTTTATTTTTTTTGCTCTTAATAACTTGCTTTATTTTTTTTGCAAATTCAACATTTGAAGCATGTCCCGGACGTGTTGCTAATATTTTACCTTTTATGGGAACTCCAACGAGTGCTAAATCTCCTAATAAATCCAATAGTTTATGACGAGCCGGTTCATTTGAAAAAATTAAATCTTCATCGTTTAAAATTCCTCTGTTTTTAACTTTTACACGTGGTTTCCCGAATAAATCGGCTAAGCGGTCTAATTCTTCTTGGGTAGTTTCTTTTTCAATAATAACTATGGCGTTATCCAAACTACCGCCTTTTATCAAATTATTTTTTAATAAAAATTCTAATTCACGTAAAAAAACAAAGGTTTTGCAACTTGCAATTTCACTTTTATAATCTTTTAAAGATAAAAGCGAAGCATATTGATTTCCTAAAACGGATGAATTGTAATCAATCATCACATTTACGCTGAAATCTTCATCAGGAAACGTCATTAATTCAATCCCGTTTTCATCGTCAGAATAGCTAATGTTGTTGGTTACCACAAAAAACTCTTTGTTGGCTTCTTGTTCTACGATACCTACTTTTTCAAAAGCATCAATATAGGGTTTGGCACTTCCATCTAATATTGGAGTTTCTGCGGCATTAATTTCAATTAATAAATTATCAATTCCCATTCCGTAAGCCGCAGATAATACATGTTCAATGGTTCCCACACGTGCTCCTTGTTGCTCAATTACCGTGCTGCGCGAAGTATCTACAACATTCTCAACTTTGGCAGGAACCAGAGGTTTACCTTCTATATCAACACGCTGAAACACGTATCCATGATTTACCTGCGCCGGTTTAAAGGTTATTGTAACATTTGCTCCCGTATGTAGTCCAACACCGGTTAAACTAACCGGTTCTGCTATCGTTTTTTGTTTTTCAGCCATAAATATTATTCGTTTATTTTCTAAATCTTATGAAAACAGATTAGATGTTTATTAATAAATTAGCTCTTTTATTTGTCTTTAACTATTTATTTTTTAACTGTTTTTTCAGCTCTTCCACTTCTCTTTTTAAACTATAAAATTCTCTTCGTAAATCGGGAAGAGTTTTAAATGCAATACTTGATTTTTGAAAATTAGCCAAAGGTATTGCCGGCGAGCCTTGTATTACGCTGCCCTCTTTTTTTACAGAGCCTTGAATTCCTGCTTGTGCACCAATCTTTACATCATCTGCAATTTGGATATGTCCGGCAAAACCTACTTGACCACCTACCCAAACGCGTTTTCCTATTTTTGTTGAGCCTGAAACTCCTGTTTGGGCAGCGATAAAACAGCTTTCTCCAACTTCAACATTATGTGCAATTTGTATAAGATTGTCCAGTTTAGCTCCTTTACGAATAATCGTCGAGCCAAGTGTTGCCCGGTCAATGGTAGTATTTGCTCCAATTTCAACAAAATCTTCAATAACTACATTACCCACTTGCGGTACCTTTTTATGTTTTCCGTCTTCTGCCGGTGCAAAACCAAAACCATCGGCACCAATTACAGCACCTGCATGAATAATACAGTTATTCCCGATTTTACATTCATCATAAATTTTCACACCTTGATAAATGATTGTATTTTCACCAATTTCGACATTTGTACCGATATATACTTGCGGATGTATTTTTGTATTGTTCCCAATTTTCGAATTTTCTGCAATGACTACATACTCTCCGATATAAATATCTTTACCCAAAAGGACATTTTTCCGAATACTTGATTTTTCATGAACCCCTATATCTTGAGCTTGTTTTCCTTGCTGATACATTTCCAGTAAAGATGCAAATGCCTTATAGGCATCATCAACCCTAATCAAAGTTGCTTTTACTTTTTTTTGCAGTTCCAGATTTTTATTAATCAGAACAATCGAAGATTCTGTACTGTATAAGTAATTCTCATACTTGGGATTTGCCAGAAAAGACAAGGTACCTTTTTTACCTTGTTCAATTTTTGAGATGTTATTTACCGATACTGCTGCATCGCCTTCAATTTCTCCGTTTAAAAAAAGAGCTATTTCTTTTGCCGTAAAATTCATTCGTTTCTCTTTAAAATATTCTATGGGCGTTTTATTTTATAAATTATATAATCTAGGTATTTAATTATTAAATATTTCTATATATTTTATTTATCGATATAAATCATTGTATGATTTTTTAGTTGATAATTTTCTGCAAAATTTTTGCAAAATTAGTAATATTTAGCAATATATTATAGTTTTTTTTATTGTCTTGCTTAAATGTTTGATGAACAATTATTTAGGGCTTGCTGAAAAACGCAAAATATATTATTAATCAATATTTTATGTTTATTTTATTGTATTGAAATGCAAGGTTTTTGAATATAATGTCTGAAAAAGCATGCATTTATTATATACAAATATATATAAATCATAATGTCTTTTGCTGCTCAGTTGCACACCTCTTTTGCATTTTGTTCAGTTTGAAGTATTTTTATACATCTGCACTTCACAAAATACAAAATAGATGCACATCTGAGCTTTTCAGCAAGTCCTATTTATATTGCTTGTATTTCCTTAGGATAACACAAATAAAACTTTTCTACAATTTTTGATAAAACGGCTACATTAGAAACATCCGAAGCAAGTGCAATATCTTTTAATTCATTATTTTTTTTTAAAATATTAATGGTTTCTCCGGGTTTATCACTATATGCATTGTTTTTAATAGAATCGGTAAATACTAAATAGTTTGCGTCAATATCAGAAATATTGTATTTTTTCATTACCTTTTGTTTAATTTCATCAAAACGATTTTTATCAACAAATGATTCCGTTAATTCTATTTTTAATAAATTTCTGTTGACTATACTCTTACTTAAATAAGACAATACAAAGTCATCGTGATTTTGCCATTCCTTTATAGATACAAAAATATCATTATCATCTAATTGAGCATACATATGCAGTGGCACATAACCATTATTTTTTTTGAGCATTAATTCTTTAGAATTAATTTTTGTTTTAAAAAAATACTCCAATACAGGAGTTAAAAACAATGATTTACTTTCGGTGTATATTTGTTTTGCTCTTAAAAGAACTTTAATTAACAACTGTTCGGCAACCACTACTGTTTTATGTAAATAAACTTGCCAATACATAAGCCGGCGCGCAATTAAAAATTTTTCTACGGAGTAAATACCTTTTTCATCAACAACCAATTCATTATTAAACACATTAAGCATTTTTATAATGCGGTCATAACCCACAACCCCTTCGGATACACCGGTAAAAAAACTATCACGGCGCAAATAGTCTAATCTGTCCATATCCAACTGGCTGGAAACTAATTGGTGAAGGAACTTTTTTTTATGCTCTCCCTTAAAAACCTCAATACCTTCTGTAAGTTTTCCGGCAAATTGCTTGTTAAACTCCTCCATAAATAATAGTGAAATCACCTCGTGCGAAATATTCTCAACCAAAATATATTCCAAAGAATGTGAAAGAGGAGGATGCCCGATATCATGAAGCAGTATTGCTAATAGAGCAGCTTCAATTTCCTTTTTGGTAATTTCTGTCCCTTTGCTTTGGATTACTTGTAAAGCCTGTTTCATAAGGTAAGTCGCGCCCAAAACATGTTGAAAACGCGTATGAGTAGCTCCCGGATAAACGTATGCCGTTAGTCCCAACTGATGTATTCTTCTTAAACGCTGAAAGTAAGGGTGTTGTATAATATCAAAAATTAATTCCGAAGGAATATTTATTAATCCGTACAGTGGGTCATTAACAATTTTTATTTTATTTTGCTTGTATTTTTTCAATTTATCTAAAATTAACATATAAAATATGCCCCAAACATAATATTAATTTAACAAATTTTCCACAATTTGTGTAAAATATTAACAAATACCGCAATTTTTGTACTTAATATTTTGAGTATTAATTAATATTACGTAATTTCGCGCCGTGATGTGAAGGTTATTTAGGGGACAGAAGTCCCCTATTTTATTAAGCAAGAGATGATAAATAAAAAAACTATTGAAGAAATTGTCAAAGGGCAAATTATTGATTTGAATATTGTTTTAGTTGATATTCAAATAAGTAGCTCAAATTCAATAAAAGTATTTTTAGACTCCGAAAATGGAGTAAGCATAAGTGATTGTGTAAAAATTAGCCGGAGCATTGAAGGACAATTAGATCGAGATAAAGAGGATTTTGAATTGGAGGTTTCGTCTTACGGGCTTTTTTCTCCGTTTAAAATATTGTTACATTATAAAAAAAATCTTGGAAAAGAAGTTGAAGTATATCTTAACGAAGGACAAAACTTTAAAGGAGTACTCAACAAGATAGAGCATGACGAAGATGGAGTAATTGATTATATTGAAATCATGCAAAAGAAAAAAAAGAAATTAGAAGGTAAAAAGAAAAAAATAGAAATTGAAGAGATAATAAAAGTTAAAAAAGAAGAAATCAAGAAAATTAAACTTGTTCCGAAATTTTAGCATTTGTTTTTAAAGCAGGTAAAATGGATAATAATAGCTTAATTGAAACATTTTCAGAATTTAAAGACCTGAAAAATATTGACAGGGCAACCATGATGAGTGTGCTCGAAGACGTTTTCAGGAATATGTTGTTGAAAAAATTTGGTTCAAATGATAATTTTGACATAATCATCAATACTGATAAAGGTGACTTTGAGATTTGGCGTAACAGGGAGGTTGTTCCTGACGGTGAAGTTGAAGATCCTAATCTGCAAATATCATTATCGGATGCTCAAAAGATTGATGAAGATTATGAAGTTGGCGAGGAGGTTACCGATGAAGTAAAATTTACTGATTTTGGCAGAAGAGCAATTGTAGCACTTCGTCAGAATTTGACCTCACGTATTTTAGAATTGGAAAAGGATAATTTATACATTAAATATAAAGATCGTATAGGTGATATTATTACCGGCGAGGTTTATCAAGTATGGAAACGTGAAATTTTGGTTTTAGATGATGAAGGAAATGAATTGATTTTACCGAAATCTGAACAAATACCTTCGGATTATTATCGTAAAGGCGATAATTTAAGGGCAGTTGTTACGCGAGTAGAAATGAAAAACAATAACCCTTTGATTATTATTTCCAGAACTTCACCTGTATTTTTAGAGCGATTGTTTGAATTGGAAGTACCTGAGATTTACGATGGTTTAATAACCATTAAAAAAATTGTTCGTATGGCTGGTGAAAGGGCAAAGGTAGCTGTTGAGTCATACGATGACAGAGTAGATCCGGTAGGTGCTTGTGTGGGGATGAAAGGATCCAGAATACATGGGATTGTTCGTGAACTCCGTAATGAAAATATTGATGTAATTAACTATACAACAAATACACAATTGTATATCACCAGAGCATTAAGTCCTGCAAAAGTTAATTCAATAAAAATTAACGAAGAGGAAAAGAAAGCCGAAGTTTTTCTTGACCCTGATGAAGTATCCAAAGCAATCGGAAAAGGAGGTTTAAATATCAAACTTGCCGGACAGCTTACTGGATACGATATTGAAGTATATCGCGATATGGACGAAGCAGATGAAGATGTTGATATTGCAGAATTTTCTGATGAAATTGAAGAATGGGTTTTGGACGAATTGAGAGCAATTGGTTGTGATACTGCCAAAAGTGTGTTAAGTTTGTCGGTTGAAGAATTAGTAAAACGTACCGATTTAGAAGAAGAAACAATTATTGATGTCATAAATATTTTTAAAGAAGAATTCGAATAATATTTAAGATAAGAAGGTCTTGGAATAAAATAAAATTTTTTTAAGGTTTTCTAAAAACATTTAAAATAAATTATATTGCGTATCAAAAAGAGCTTTTCGCTCATTAAAGTTAAGTTTTCAAGTATGGTGTCATCCAAAGCAAAGAGATTAAGTAAAGTAGCCCGTGAATTTAATGTTGGAATTTCAACAATTGTTGATTTTTTGCATAAGAAAGGCTATGAATTAGATGAAAACCCGAATGCGAAGGTTTCACCTGAGTGCCTTAGTATTCTTGAAAAAGAGTACAGTAAGGATATTGAATTAAAAAAAGAAAAAGAAAAAGTTTCACAGCGTGTTCAAAAAACCAGAAAAGAAACAATCACCATTGATGATATTGAAGATGATGGCATAGATGAAGAAGAAAAGGACAGTCATAAAGAGGAAATGATCATCATAAAAGATGCAAGTGCAATTGATGATGATAAGAAAGAACCGGTTAAAAAAACAATCGAAAAAAAGGAGAAGAAGGTAGAGGAAATTAAGACAGAAAAAATTAAAGCCGAAGTTAAAGTTGTTGGAAAAATCGATTTGGAGAAGAAAAAGAAAGAAGAGGGTAAAAATGAGCCTGTAAAAAAACAAAAAGTTGAAGACAAAAAAGAAGAAAAGCAAATAGAAAAAATAGAAGTAAAAGAAGAACCAAAGAAAGAGCAGAAAGAAGAGAAGAAAGAGGAAATAGTTTCGACTGAAGAAAAAGTTACCGAAGAAAAAGAAAAAACAGAAGATTCGGATTTAAAGGTTGTCGGAAAAATAGATTTAGATTCGTTAAACCAGAAAACAAGACCTAAAAAGAAAACAAAAGCTGAAAAGCTTAAAGAGAAAAAAGAAAAAGAAAAAGCCGGTAAACTTGAAAAACTGGAAAAGAAAAGGGAAAATAAAATTGAAACTAAAGAAAAGCAAGAAATAAAAACTACCATTAAAGAAAACCCCGAAGTTAAGCAGAAAGTTGAATTCCCTGAAAAAGAAATCAAAGACGAGAAAAAAGAAGAATTTATTGAAACGAAGTTTAAAAAACTAAATGGACCCACAGTTGTTGGTAAAATAGAACTTCCTGCCGAGAAAAAGAAAACTACAAATACAAATTCTGAAAATAAAAAGCGTAGAAAGAAAAAGCGTAAAAGAATTGTTAAAGAGCCTGTTGATGTAAATAAAAAACAAAATCAGACGAATAAGGTAAAACAACAGGATAATAAAAAACAACAGCATCGGAGACCCAAAAAATTCCAGAAAAAAGAGGTTGACGAAAACGAAGTGCAAAAGCAAATTAAAGAAACTCTTGCACGCTTAACTTCAAAAGGAAAAAGTAAAGGTGTAAAACACAGACGTGAAAAACGTGAAGAAATAAGAACCAAGCAACAAGCTTTGCTTGAAGAAATGGAAAAAGAAAAATCAGTAATTAAAGTTACTGAATTTGTAACCGCCAACGAGCTTGCTAATTTAATGGATGTACCGGTTACGAAAATTATTGAAGCTTGTATGAGCTTAGGCTTATTTGTTTCTATTAATCAAAGGCTTGATGCCGAAACAATTAGTATTGTAGCCGAAGAATTTGGCTACTCAGCTGAGTTTATCAGTGCCGAGGTTCAAGATGCTATTGTTGAAGAAGAAGACAATGAAGAAGATTTAGTAGAACGCCCGCCTATTGTTACCGTTATGGGTCATGTTGACCACGGTAAAACTTCATTATTGGACTATATACGAAGTACAAATATTATTGCCGGTGAAGCCGGAGGAATCACTCAGCATATTGGTGCCTATAATGTTACTTTAAAAAGTGGAAAAAGAATTACATTCCTTGATACACCGGGACACGAATCTTTTACTGCTATGCGTGCTCGTGGTGCACAGGTAACTGACCTTGCTATAATTGTTATTGCTGCCGATGAT
>JAKIUH010000466.1 GCA_021647685.1 Bacteroidales bacterium | reverse complement strand
CGGGCTGGTCAGGATACCGCCTTGGCCTACTGCCACGAACAGGTTGAGGCTGGGGCTCCAGGCAACATCAGAAAGGGGAGTTGTAATCCCCGAGACTCGAGCCGTCCAGTTCACGCCAGCCGTAGCAAAGGCCGAGGCTGGCAGCAACAGGAGTGAAACCAGAAAGACCAATGAAGACAAGGTCAGTCGTTTACCTTGCAGCTTGCCGGGGTGAGGAAGATTCTCCGATTGTGCTGAATCCTGCATGGCATGCATACCATCTCCTGAACCCGACTTGTCCTGCCTGTGTAGTATTCCTGTTTCAATAAGATCCATCATAACCACCCTCTTGAAATAACCCTTGCCAAACATTTGAATGTGTCATCTCTAGTAAAGTCCTAAAAAATAAAAACAACAATGATTATTATTAGTACATCAAAGAACACTTAAGGTGTGTACGATTTTTTATCTGCAAATCAATCGAATTTTTACAGATTTTCACTTCGTGAAATTTATTTCTATATCTCCGATACCCCAAATTCACATAATAACATTGGTTCTGCGTTTAGTTTTAATGTGCCTCCAACCAATTTTTCCCATAACCTGAATCAGCAATTAAAGGTACACTCAATTTTACGGCATTTTCCATTTCGTGATGTACTATTTTTTGCACTTGCTCTAATTCATTTTTTGGTACTTCAAACACTAATTCATCGTGTACCTGTAAAACCATTTTTGTTTTTAAATTATTTTCTTGTAACTTACTAAAAATATTAATCATAGCCAGTTTAATAATATCGGCAGCCGTACCCTGAATAGGTGCATTTATTGCATTCCGCTCAGCAACAGAACGTACTACAGAGTTTCGCGAATCAATATCTTTCAAATAACGTCTGCGACCAAATAAAGTTTCAACATATTGCAATTCACGTGCTTTAGCAACTTGATTGCTCATATATTCCTTCACCTTCGGATAGGTTTTAAAGTAATTATCAATAAGCTCTTTGGCTTCGCTACGCTTAATTCCCAGATTTTGTGCCAAGCCAAAAGACGAGATACCATAAATTATCCCAAAATTTGCCGATTTGGCTTTGCTTCGCATTTCACGCGAAACCTCATCTATTGAAACATTAAATATTTTTGCAGCCGTAGCCGTATGAATGTCTTCATTTTCCTTAAAAGCTTCAATCATTTGTTCATCACCGCTCATATGTGCCATGATACGCAACTCAATTTGTGAATAATCGGCAGAAAAAATAAAGGTATCGGGCAGTGAAGGAACAAAAGCTTTTCTGATTTCACGACCTTCGACCGTTCGAATAGGTATATTTTGCAAATTAGGATTTGATGAACTTAATCTGCCGGTTGCCACAGCTGCCTGATTAAACGAAGTATGTAATTTTCCGCTTTTTGAACTCACCAACTTTGGCAAAGCCGCTACATAAGTATTTAACAATTTTTGCAATCCGCGATAATCGAGTATTTTTTCAATAATTTCATGCTTATCTTTCAATTTTACTAATTCTTGTTCTCCGGTAGCATATTGTCCGGTTTTTGTTTTTTTAGGTTGTGATATAATTTTTAGTCGATCAAAAAGCACTTCTCCAAGTTGCTTTGGCGAAGCAATATTAAATTCCATACCCGCCAATTTGAAAATTTCTTTTTCAATAGTGATGATTTTCATACGCAACTCATCGGCATATTTATTTAAAAATTCCGAATCAATTTTTACACCCTGAAATTCCATATCTGCAAGTACAGAAACTAATGGCATTTCAATACGGTAAGCCAAATCATTCATTCCCGATTTTTTTAACTCAATTTCAAATATTTTTTTCAATTGATAGGTTAAATCGGCATCTTCACCGGCATATTCTTTAACTTTTTCGGCTGAAATTTGGCGCATATTTAATTGTGATTTTCCTTTGGTGCCAATAAGTTCTTCAATTTTTACCGTTTTATAGTTCAAATAGGTTTCTGCTAAATAATTAAAATTATGAGGCTGTTCCGGTTGCAATAAGTAGTGAGCCAACATGGTATCAAAAAGTTTTCCTTTTATTTCTATACCATAATTTTTAAGCATTAAAATATCGTATTTGATGTTTTGCCCTATTTTTTCAATATTTTGATTTTCAAACACTTCTTTAAATTCTTCAAGAATTAATTTAGTTTGCTGAAAATCCTCTGGTAAATTAAGATAATAAGCCTCATGTTCTTTAAAAGAAAAAGCGATACCAATAATTTCGGAGGAAACAAATTCAAGTCCGGTTGTTTCCGTATCAAAACAAAACTCCTTTTGCAGGCTCAGTTTCTTTATGAGTTCTATACGGGATTTTTTATCTTCAACCAACAGGTATCTATGTTCTGTTGTTCTGATATTTGCAAAATTATCCGGTAAAGTATCCTTGGTGGTTTCTGTTGTTTGCCCATCGTCAAAAAGTGTACCCTGAACAGCTTGGGTATTCTCTGCTTTACTATTAACAACACGTGCACCCATTGTTCTAAACTCTAAGTCTTCAAATACTTTTTGTAATTTCTCTTTATCTTTTTCTTTACGCGAAAAAAGTTCCTCATCAAATTCAACGGGAACATCTAATGCTATAGTAACTAATTCTTTCGATAGTTTTATTTGTTCTTTTCCTGCAAGTAGATTTTCTTGCATTTTGCCTTTTATTTTGTCAATATTCTCATAAATTTTTTCCACACTTCCATATTCGGCAATAAGTTTTGATGCCTTTTTCTCTCCTACTCCGGCAATTCCCGGAATATTATCGGCAGCATCGCCCCAAAGCGCCAAAATATCAATCACTTGCTCAGGATGTTGTATGCCATATTTTTGTCTTATTTCCCAAACACCTAATATTTCAGCAGGTTTTCCTTTACGTCCGGGTTTATAGATTTTTATATTTTCCTCTACCAATTGTACGAAATCTTTATCCGGTGTCATCATATAAACTTTTAAACCTTTTGCTGCGGCTTGTTTTGCTA
>JAKIUH010000041.1 GCA_021647685.1 Bacteroidales bacterium | reverse complement strand
ACTGAACAAAAACATAAGTTTTTAAAACGGTTTGAGCATCTGTTAAAGCGGCTGCTTTGTTTTTGGTGTTAAATTTAATAAAGTTAGGTGTTCCGTTTTGCCCCACATAAAGTTTCTCAACTTCTTGTGCTTGTAGGTTGGCAAACAAAAAAATCCCTACAAGAAAGAGTAGAATTCTTTTCATAGTTTTAATAAATTAGTTAGTAAATTTAGGTTAAGTTACAAATAAAAAAACATTTATCTGTAATTTACGTCGCAAATCTATATAAAAAAAAATAATTTTTACCATAGGGTAATGAAAAATATTTAAATTAATTTGGATATTAACGGATTTTATATTAAACGTTAGTTTGGCGTAAAACCTTTATTTACTAGCGATATTAAAGAAATATATCCAGAATTATTAACAGTGTGTTTTTATAAAAAAATTCTTCCTGACATTTGCAGAATATTAATATAAAAATTGACTAATAGGCAAAATATCCTGTTAAAACTCTGTTAATGAAATAATCTCTGGATGATAAATTCAGATATCCGAATGTTATTCTTGGTGTGGGATTTTTATGAAAGTTACTTAGACAGTAGATTAAAAACTGCTAAAATTCTGATGTTTCGGTTTATTGAAATTCTAATTTATATTTATATTTTTGGGATTGCGGAATTCTATAAATACATAAAAGTAAAAGCAAATCTACCAAGAATTAGGAGGCAACTTTTTATGAACGATAAATTCTAATACAGTATTTTAATGTTTGTAAAAAAAGACATTGAATAATACGGTTAAGTAGCTTATATCAAACATATTTAATTTTGTTGGCAGTTTGTTTGCATAAAAAAAGCCTGCTTTTTAAAGCAGGCTTTTTCATGATTAGAAAGTAAGTAGGTTACTTTTTAATAAACTTTTTCAATGTTTGTTTATTACCATCGTCTAATTTCAGAGTATAAGTACCTGCTGGTAAATCCGAAATATTAATTTGATTAATACCACTTAAAATCTCTGTTTTTACAACAGCTCCCAGCGAGTTATATATAGTGATTCCTAGGTCTGTTTCAGCCGGAACTTCAATATTTAAATAATTTGTTGCTGGAACAGGATAAATAGTATATGAAGCTGCTTCATTACCAAGTTCATTAGCATTGATAATACCATTGAAAGTATTTCCTGCAAATGCAGTGGTTGATAAATTTACTGCATAATCTTCAACCTCACCATATGAGAAAGTCTCACAAGATGTGGCAGCTGAGTTATACTTCATAGTAACACGCATTTTTGTGGTACCTGCACTAATTGTTGTAGGAACAGTGAAAGTGCCTGACAATGTTGCGCTACTGCTTGATGAACCGCTAACAACAAGTTCACCGGCATCCGCAAAATCACCATCGCGATTATAGTCAATCCACACTTGCCAGTATTCGGTGTAACTAGATCCACTGAACCCTGCGCTTATATAAACAGTATATTGTGTTCCTGCTGATAAATTGGTTGATAAGTTAGTATTGTCCTTGTATCCGCCATCATTACCACTTGTATTATTTATAGTTCCTAATTGAACTAAATCAATCCATTCATAATTTGAGTTATTACCTTGTGAAGCACAATATCCGGTAGGAATTCCTCCTCCTCCGGCAGGAGCTGAGGTAGTAACATTCACGGTATTACTGGCAGCTGAAACATTACCTGCAGCATCTTTTGCTTTTACATAAAATGAATAGTTGGTAGAACCTGTTAGTCCAGTAACTCCAACAGTTGTTCCGGTAACAGAACTATATAAAACACCGTTTTTATATACATCGTATCCGGTAACACCTACATTGTCCGTAGAAGCTGTCCAACTTAAATCAACACTTGTTTCAGTTACATTTGCAGATGTTAAATTACTAGGTGCTGTTGGAGCTTGAGTATCTGCAGTTCCTGCCGTAATATTTACTGTATAATCTTCAACTTCACCATAGCTGAATGCTTCACATTCTGTTTGCGCTGCATTGTATTTCATTGAAACACGCATTCTGGTAACCACAGCGGCTACAGTTGGAATATTTATGCTGCCCGTAACTGTTGTATTACTAAGTGCACCGGCATCAAAAACTAATTCTCCTGCATCTGCAAAATCTCCATCTTTATTAAAGTCAATCCAAATTTTCCAGTATTCATTATAAGCTGTACTTGCAAATCCGGGATCTAAGCTTATAGCATATGATTGACCGGATGTTAAATCAACTGTTTGTGAAGTAAAATCTGTGTATCCTGCTGCACCGGATGTATTGGTAAATGCACCAATTGTAACACCGGCAATCCATTCGTAGCTTGAATTATTTCCTTTTGAGGTACAATAAGTAACACTTCCGTATTCTGCTCCAACACCCACTGCATACCATGCATTGGTTGTTTGAATAACTTCGTTAGAACCTACTCCGTATAAGTCTTCTGCTGCTTGAATAGCAAATGTTCTGGCATCTGCGTACTGAGAGTTTGCTGAAAGGTAAACACTTTCTAAACGGTAAGCAATGGCAGCTGCTTTATCAATACCAATTCCTGTAACACTATATGCATTACCGTTGTCGTTGGTGCCTGTTTTACCAATGGTAAGAATATAGAACCAATGGTTTAAAACACCACTGTTTGTATGAACTCCACCATTATCGGCAGTACCTGTTGCCCAATTTGTTCCTTGGTAAGTATCGGGCTGTCCTAATGATTTTGGATCGCTCATGGAACGTAAAGCTGCATAACCGGCTCTTCTTTCAATATCTTCACCAATTAACCAAGTAGATTTTTCAGGAGCTGCAAAATATTCAACACATGCTCCCCAAATATCCGAGTAGCCCTCATTCATAGCGCCCGACTCGTATGAATAAGTTAGGTTTGCAGTATTTGTACAAACGGCATGACCAATTTCATGAGCTGCAACGTCTAATGATGTTAAAGCATCAAAATAAGTGTCACTACCATCGCCATAAGTCATTACTGAACCGTTCCAAAAAGCATTATCATAAGCAACATCATAGTGTACATAACTTTTAATGGCAGCACCATTATTATCATAACTATTACGGTTATGTTTTTGCAGCCAATAGTCATAGGTCATTTCTGCTCCCCAATGTGCATCTAGTGCAGCATTATCTTTGGCTGTATTATCAAATTCAGCAGCAGTCCAATTATTGTCGTTGTCGGTAAAATCAACAGCATTACTATAATTGGTTCCTGTATTCATATCGTAGGTTTCAATACCGTTTCCACGCCCGGTTTCACGTAGTCTGTAAGAGCCGTTAAAGCTATCTGCTGTAATGGTTCTGGTTCCGCTATAACGAGTTGCTGCTGAACCTGAGGCATCTGCATTAATTGAATATTCTTTTTTATGTGTTTTTACTATGTTTTTCGCAGAATGTTCATGTGTAAAATCAAAACAATGCTTGATAATTTGATTTTTATGAACTATTTTTCCTGTTATAGCATCTACATAAACAAAATCTCTACTGAGTGGTTTTTCTGCATAAATGTCAAATTTATAGGCTAATACAGGTTTTAAATAATCTTCTTTAGTCTTTCCCATAAAATCCTGAACAATAACCAATTCTCCTTTAGGGAAATAAGTTCCTGCTTTTTCAGTTTTTTTAGCGAAAGCTTCATTTTGGGCATCTTGCCACATGTATTTTTGCGCTCCAATAAATTGTAATGCTTTTTGAAGTGCGGCATCTTCTGATAAAACCGGGCTTGTTCTAAAATTGTCTTTAACAAAAACATACTCACCATTCATGGACTCAATAACTGAACCACGCTTATTTACAGAGTATAAACCGTGTTCTACCTTAATACCTTTATAATATTGTTGGTATTTTTCGTGTGTAAAACCTAATTTGTCTTGCGATGAACTTACTTTTTTGGCTTCATCGCCGGACTGAACAAAAACATAAGTTTTTAAAACGGTTTGAGCATCAGTTAAAGCGGCTGCTTTGTTTTTGGTGTTAAATTTAATAAAGTTAGGTGTTCCGTTTTGCCCCACATAAAGTTTCTCAACTTCTTGCGCTTGTAGGTTGGCAAACAAAAAAATTCCTACAAGAAAAAATAGAATTCTTTTCATAGTTTTTTAATTTAGTTAGTAAATTTAGGTTAAAATAAAAAATAACTATTTGTAATATACGGCGCGAATCTAAAAAAAAAATAATAATTTTTACCATAGGATAATGAAAAATATTTAAATTAATTTGGATATTAACGGATTTTATATTAAACGTTAGTTTGCCTTAAAATCCTTATTTGCAAGCGATATTAAAGAAATATATCCAAAGTTATTAACAGTATGTTTTTATAAAAAAATTCTTTTCTACATTTGTTGATTGATAATTATTAAAAATTAACAAATTGGCTAAAAATCCTGTTAAAACTCCGTTGATGAAACAATATCTGGATATTAAATCAAAACATCCGGATGCTATTTTGTTGTTTCGTGTGGGCGATTTTTATGAAACTTTCTCGGAAGATGCCATAAAAACAGCCGAAATTTTAGGTATTACTTTAACCCGTAGAGCAAATGGGGCCGCTTCTTATGTTGAGCTTGCCGGTTTTCCTTATCATGCACTGGATACTTATTTGCCGAAATTAGTCAGGGCAGGGCAACGGGTAGCTATTTGTGAGCAATTGGAAGACCCGAAATTGACAAAGAAAATAGTAAAACGCGGTGTTACCGAAATGGTTACGCCTGGAGTTACCATTAATGATAATGTCTTAGAACATAAAGAAAATAATTATTTAGCTTGTGTAAACATTGATAAAAAAGATGCCGGTGTTGCTTTCTTGGATTTATCAACCGGAGAATTTTATACAGCACAAGGCAGTTTTGATTATATCGATAAACTTTTGGTGAGTTTTAAACCCAAAGAAGTATTGGTTGAGCGAAGTAAACAAGAACGCTTTAAAGAACTTTTCGGCAGTAAATTTTATGTTTATCCTTTGGAAGATTGGATGTTTTCTGAAGATACAGCTGTTGAACGATTGTTGAAGCAATTTGATACAAAGTCATTGAAAGGTTTTGGTGTAGAAAATTTGTTAAGAGGGAATGTTGCCGCCGGTGCTATTCTTCAATATCTAGATTTAACACATCATACTGAAAATAAACATATTACAAAACTTAACCGTATAGAAAAAGAATTACATGTTTGGTTGGATAAATTTACCATTCGTAATCTTGAATTATTAGCTCCTGTTCATTATGGAGGAAAGGCTTTAATTGATGTGATTGATAGAACATGGTCGCCGATGGGAGGACGTTTAATGAAACGCTGGCTTAGCCTGCCATTGAAAAATATTCAGCCGATTAATGATCGATTGAATATGGTTGAGTTTTTTGTTAACAACCAGGAAATTAAATCTTCCATTGAAAAGCAAATTAAGCAAATTGGCGATTTGGAGCGCTTAATTTCAAAAGTTGCTTTATTGCGTGTTAATCCACGTGAGGTGATGCACTTGAAAAATGCTTTTAATGCAATTATTCCTATTAAAGAATATTGTTTGGCTGCCGATGAAGCTAATTTACGAAAACTTGCCGAGCAATTAAATCCTTGTTTAAGCATAAAAGAGCGTATCGAAGGTGAAATTACGGATGACCCGCCGGTTCAGGTTCAAAAAGGCGGAGTTATTAAAGAAGGGGTTTCGCAAGAATTGGATGATTTGCGAAATATTGCTTTTTCGGGTAAAGATTTTTTAAAAAAAATTCAGGAAAAAGAAATTTTACGTACTGGAATTTTAAGTCTTAAAATAGGTTTTAATAATGTATTCGGGTATTATTTTGAAGTACGAAATACTTATAAGGATAAAGTGCCGCAAGATTGGGTGCGCAAACAAACTTTGGTAAGTGCCGAAAGATACATCAGTGAAGAATTAAAAGAATACGAAAATAAAATATTGGGTGCTGAGGAAAAAATTCTGGCATTGGAAAGCAAATTATTTAATGATTTGGTACTTGCCTTAAACGATTATATTACCAGTATTCAATTAAATGCAAGCATTATTGCACAAATTGACTGCCTTTTGTCTTTTGCTACCATTGCCATTGAAAATAATTACACAAAACCGGAGGTTAACGATAGTAAAATTATTGACATTAAACAAGGCAGACATCCTGTAATTGAAAAACAACTTCCTGATGGAGAACCCTATATTGCAAATGATGTGTTGTTGAACGATAAAGACCAACAAATAATTATCATTACAGGACCGAATATGGCAGGAAAATCGGCATTATTGCGGCAAACAGCTCTTATCGTATTAATGGCTCAAATTGGAAGTTTTGTTCCTGCCGAGCATGCAAAAATCGGTTATGTGGATAAAATATTTACACGGGTGGGGGCTTCGGATAATATCTCGCTTGGTGAATCTACTTTTATGGTGGAAATGAATGAAGCTGCCAGCATATTAAATAACTTGTCGGATCGAAGTTTAATCCTTTTTGATGAATTGGGGCGTGGTACCAGTACTTATGACGGTATTTCCATTGCTTGGGCTATTGTTGAATATATTCATGAGCACCCCGAAGCTAAGGCAAAAACACTGTTTGCTACTCATTATCATGAATTAAATGAAATGGAAAAAAGTTTTTCGGGTATTATTAATTACAATGTTTCGGTTAAAGAATTAGGAAATCGCATTATCTTTTTACGAAAATTGGTAAAAGGGGGCAGTGAACACAGTTTTGGTATTCATGTGGCTCGTATGGCAGGAATGCCACTCAGTGTTGTAAAGCGCTCGGAGAAGATTCTGGAACAATTAGAGGCAGCGCGTGATAATACCAATACACCAACAAAACCGGTTGATAAAATTGCTAAGGAACGTGAAGGCTATCAGCTGAGTATCTTTCAATTGGACGATCCGGTTTTAAAACAAATACGTGATGAAATTAAAAATTTGGATATTAATAATTTAACTCCGGTTGAAGCTTTGAATAAACTTCACGAAATTCAGAAAATTACGGGTGTTGGTGAATAAAAATTTGTAAATTAATTTTATGAATTATTTAGAAAGGTAATTATACCATTTGCTCATGGGTATTGTAAAAACAAATTTACTTCCTGAATTATTATTGTGTTCATACCAAATTTTTCCTCCGTGTTTGCTGATAAACTCTTTACAGATGATAAGCCCTAAGCCGGTTCCTTTTTCCTCAGGAGGTCCAAAAGTGGCTTGATCAATATCAATCCTGAATAATTTTTTAATGTCTTCCGGTTTAACGCCTACTCCGGTATCGCAAATGCTTATTTCTAAAAACTTTTTTAATGGTCTGAGTTTAATTTCTACTTTTCCTTTTTGTTTACTGAATTTTATTGCATTATTCACTAAATTATAAAATATACGATTGAGCATATTGTAATCGGCATGAACAAAAATTTGTTGTTCGGGGATACCGGTTAAAGTAATTTCCTTTCTTTTTGCTCTTTCTTCAAATCGCTCTATTGTTTGAGCAATTATACTCCGTATATCAATACTTTCCGGTTGGTAACTTATTTGTTTGGATTGAATTTGTGACCAAACTGTTAGATTTTCCAATAATTTTAAACCAATGTTTGCTGAATCGAGTATGGAACGAATAAATAATTTACGCTTTTCATCGTCCCAGCGATCATAACTTTCATCTAAAAGTGAAGTAAGGCTTTTAATATCGGTAAAAGGTATTCTTAAATCTCTGGTCATAATGGATAAAAAGCGATCTTTTGTTGCATTGGCTATTTTAAGTTTCTGTTCGCTTCTAAGTCTTTTTTCTTCGATGCTTTTTCTTTCAAAAGCTGTTGATATTATATTTGCAATAGTTTTTAAAAGCTGAATTTCGTCTTTTTCCCAGTTTCTGCTTCTGTTACATTCTTCAAAGCTTATAAAGCCGATGATGTGCCTGTGCCTGAATATTGGAACCAGCAAGATGGATTTTACCTTGAACTTAATAAATATTTTTAAAGTTTCTTTATATTTGCTTTTTGTTAAATTGTTTATTATTAGTATTTTATCATTTTTAATTCCTTCATACAAAGGATTTTCTTCATTAATGATAATAGGCTTAATTTTATCAATTTTGCTATCAACATCATGATTACACCATTCATAGGTTAATCTTGTTTTTGTGTTTTTAAAATTGTTTTCATATATCGAAACTCTACTTGTATCGATAAATAAGCCAATAATACGCAAAACATCTTTTACTTTATCTGCAAAAGTTTTTTCCTGATTGAAAGTAAGTGCAATTTTTGAAAAAAGTTCCTGTTGTTTGAGTAAAGTTTTTAATTTTATTTCATCATTTTTTCGTTCTGTAATATCATATGCAATGTGTATGCGAACGAGTTTTCCGTTTGACCATAAAATGATTTTATCATTTGCTTCATACCAACGGTCATTAATCAAATTTAGTTCATCTCTATATGAAATTTCTGTAATATTATTTTGAGTAAAAAAATCTTTACTGCAATCTTGACAAGGAGCCGTTAAATCTTTTATCTTTTTCCAGCATGTTGCTCCGGTAATATCACCATAAATCTCTTTTGCATATTTATTTAGGTAAATTACACTATAATCATCCAAATCAACCACATAAACAATTGCATTTAGCTCATCAAGAATGAGCTTTTGCTCGATAAAAAGATTCTTATCTATGTTTTGGGTTGTTTTCATTCTATTTGTTTCTGATTATAGATTTATCCGAACTATGTTCGGATAAATCTTTACATCTAAGACAAATTTTGTATTGAAAATGTTGCAAATTTATTTAAGGCACAGTATAAGATTACTATTATTGATTACCTAAAATTAAAGGGAGTCCGTCTTTGCCGCTACCTATTACAATTACTTTTGCATTTTGCGATTGTGAAAGTTTAATGGTTGCTTCAATACCACGCATTTGCAATAATTCTCGTGTTAAACTGCTGTTAATAATTTTATTGGCATTGGCTTCTCCTTCTGCTTCAATACGTTTACGGTCAGCTTCTGCTTTTTCTTTTTCAAGAATAAAACGGTAAGCAAGCGCCTCTTGTTTTGCCTGAATTTTTTTCTCAATAGCTGCTTTAATTTTTTCAGGAATTTTTATGGAGCGAATTAATATAGCTTTCAATTCAATATTATTTTTTGGATTCATCAGCACACGTTCTGTTTCTTTTACAATTTCTGCTTCTACTTCTGTTCTTTTAGTTGAGTAGATTTCTTCTGATGTGTAACGTCCCATAACTTTACGAACTTCTGACCTTACTTCGGGTATCACCAATTTATTTACATAATTCACACCAAAGCGTTCGTGAATTTCACCAATTTTATTGAACATTGGATTAAAACGTACTGAAATATCAACATGTACAGCCAATCCGTTTTTGTCCAAAATGTCCATGGTCTCATCAATTTTTTGCTCACGAACATCGTAAATAATCATACTATTCCATGGAGCTATAACATGGAGTCCTGCACCTAAAATATTTGTTTTATCCAATTTATTACTTAAAGGATAAAATATAATTCCTTTTTCTCCCGGCTGCAAAGTATAGAAAATCTTGCTGCTCAATATAATAACCACAATTAAGCCGATTACTATTAATACTACGAGTGATGATAATGATTTTTTCATAATTGTTTATTATTTATTATTTAAAATTTGTGTTTTTATAAATAGATACAATTTAATGGCAATAATTTTCTTGCCCAACCATTTATTTTTCTGAATGCAAAACAAATATTGCCGGTTTTTTATTTATTTCAGGGATTGATTTTTTCCAATCTTTAATACTTTTTGTTTTGATAAACTCACTTTTTAAGGTAACATCTGCCGCGATACATAACTTTGTTGAAGGTTTTAAATTGTTAAGCATATCTTCAAGTAATGGTTTGTTCCGGTAAGGTGCCTCAATATAAATTTGTGTTTGATTTTCGTTTGCAGAACGGAGTTCATCCGCTTTTAGTTGTTTAATCCTTTGCGGCTTTTTAATGGGTAAATATCCCTTAAATGCAAAATTTTGCCCGTTCATTCCCGAAGCCATAAGTGCTAAAAAAATTGACGATGGACCCACAAGAGGAATAATTCGGATATTTTTTTGATGAGCAATAGCCACAATATCGGCACCGGGGTCAGCAATTCCGGGACAACCAGCTTCTGATATTACGCCAATATTTTCACCATTTAGTGCTGCAGATAAATACTTATGATATTCATCGGGTTTACTGTGTTTATTTATTTCGTAAAAAGTTAAATCATCAATTTTATGCTTTATTCCTGCTTTTACTAAAAAGCGTCTTGCCGAACGAATGTTTTCAACAATGTAATGAGTAATTTCATTAATTATTTTAAAGTTTTTTTCCGGCAAAATATTATTTAGTTTATTTTCACCTAAACTTACAGGTATAAGATATAAATTTCCTTTCATGTGAATTCCTTAGCAATGCTATAATGCAAAAATACTATAAAACTTTAATATAGAATAATTATAAATAGTATTTGTTGACAATATTGAATTTATGGTTACATTTATTGCATAGTATTGTTGATGGTATATTATGTGTTTTGTGAGTTTAGTCTTTTATAATATGTTGATGGTTAACTATTTATTTTGATTTTAAATTTAGGGCGTTAAGATGAAGATTCAGTTTTTAAGATATTCTATATTTATTCTTCTTTCGAATCTTATTATTCAGCTTCAACCTGTGTGCGCACAAGATTTATCTGAAAGAAATTATGTGTTGGGAATGGGAGGAACTGCAAAAAATGTTCAATTTTCAGGAAAAACGGTACATTTTCGACAGTCTATTGGACAAAATGGAATAACCGGTACTTTAAAAAATAAAAAAACTACTCTAATTCAAGGATTTATTCATCCGGTATATATAAAAAAGGATATTGCCAAATCAGATGATTTAAATATTGAGATTCAATTAAGTAACGATGCAAATAGTTACATTATCTTGATTAAAGAGGACATTCGAGGAACTATTTATACGGGATTGTATAATTTATTGGGTAAAAGAGTGTATTATAATACTTTCAGAAATGTAAACTCATTTAATATTAATATAGATTTACTTCCACATGGAGTTTATATTTTAAGTATCAGAACCATTAATAAAACTTTTTCTACAAAATTAATAAAACCATGATAATAAAAAATTTTTATTGGCAAAGTTTAATCTTAAGTTTTTTTCTTAGTTTTATAAATGTACATATCAAAGCTCAACAATTTAGTCTTGAGTTTGGAAGAGTGATTTCTGTTTTTGATTATACTAACTCTGATGGAGAAAAATTAGACAACCTTCAAGGTACAACAAATAGTCATACTCAACTAAGTTTTAATTTACCTATTCATAGAACTAAGTTTTATTTTTTATCAGGTCTTGCATATAATAAATACGGAGCTATTGGCAGTGATGCTACAATTGGGAATTATTATAGTTGGAGTGTTAATTATATTAGTTTAAGTTTAGGAGCCGGATATGAGTTTTTTAAACTAAATACTTTTTTGAATTATCAAAATGTGAATACTTATCAAGGTTTTACATTTTATGTTCAACTTTCAGGTTCTTTTGAATATCTAATTCAAGGAACCCAAACAATTAATAATACTACCTATAATTTAATAGGTGTAGAACAATTTGACAAGCCATTTATTTTTGGATACGGAGGTATTGGTGTACGGTATTATGCTACAAAAACTGTTTCTACATTTTTTCTATATACAGGGGGAATAAGCTTTTCTGTTTTTAAATCGGAAGGAGATAATGAAAAACTCAACTATATTACTCATACTTTTAGTTTGGGTGTAACTATTAGTCTTCCTGCAAAAGCACGTAAATAATTCATAAAATATTATCATCATGTTAAAAAATACTTTTGTATTAATTCTATCATTATTATGTAGTATTCATTTATTTTCACAATCGCAAGGAATTAATTATCAGGCGTTGCTTATTGATAATGATGCAAAAGAAATTCCGGGAGTTGATATAGAGGGAAGTTATATGCCCAATCAGCAGTTGACAATCAGGTTTAGTATTATTGATGAAAATGGTATTGTAAACTATCAAGAAGAACACCAAACACAAACGGACGATTACGGCATGATCAACTTAGTGATTGGCGAAGGAACGCCTACAGCTCAAAGCGCCGGAAATTTCGAGGATATTGACTGGAATGGGGCGGCTAAAAATTTGTTGGTGGAAATTAGCTTAGGGGCTACAACAAATAACTTTGAAGAATTTAGTTCTGAAAAATTACATTTTGTACCTTATGCATATCATCGAAATATAACAGCCACAGGAACAATGATTATTGACGGCTCATCAACTTTAAACGATACCCTAACAGTAGCAAATGGCAGTCCTACATTTTTAACAGGTAATTTAGCCGTTGACGGTTCATCTACTTTTAATGGCTTAGTTACTTTTCAGGATATTTTGGTTGAAGATTCGACCAACCTTAACGGGATTTTGAATGTAAACAATGGTAGCCCGACTTATCTATCCGGTAATTTAACTGTAGAACAAACTTCAAATTTAAACGGAGTACTTAATGTTAATGCAAGCAGTAACTTAAATGGTGATTTAAACGTAAATAACGGTAGTGCAACTAATCTTTCGGGTAATCTAACAGTGCAGCAAACTACCCATCTGCAAAACACTTTAACTGTTGATGCAACAAGTAGTCTTAATGGACGAGTAACTATCAACGCAAATGTGAATGGAAATCAATCAAGTAAAAACTCTTATCCGTTAAGAATACAGGGAAGTAATCAAGGAATTGCCATTACGGTTGATGGAGGAAGAAATACCGGAAAAAACTTTATAACCTTTTGGGACGCCAATGGTGCGCACGGACGAATTGAAGGACAAACAAGCAGTGAGCTGCATAACAGTTTTGACTATATTTGGGATCAAACTTATGAAAGTTTAATGACTGCGACACAAACTGCTTTAGTAGTGGCTGATGTTGCGGGCGTTGATGATGGTGATGCAGCTGTTGTTGAAGGTGTACAAATGGTTGCCGAAATTGCTCATTTTGCAAAAAGAAATGTTAAACGTGAAAATAGCATTGGAATTGCTTTTGAGTCGGGTGGGGCTGATTATGCAGAATGGCTTGAAAAGGCATATCCCGATGAAACATTTAGTTTTGGAGATATTGTAGGTGTTAAAGGCGGGAAAATTGCCAAAAATATGCCCGGTGCGGATAGCTATATGGTTGTTTCAAAAAATCCTGTAGTTTTGGGCAATATGCCACCGAAAGGTCAGGAGATAAATTATGAAAAAGTAGCATTTATGGGACAAGTGCCTGTTAAAGTACGGGGAATAGTAAATATTGGTGATTATATAATTGCATCCGGTTTAAACGATGGTTTTGGCAGGGCTGTAAGTCCTGAAAAAATCTCAATTAATGAATATGTTAAAATTGTTGGGATAGCTTGGTCTGCTTCCGGAGGAAATGGCTCTTATTCAATGATAAATGTTGCTGTTGGTATAAACACCGGTGCGCTTGTTTCGGTTATTAAAAGCCAAAAAGCTGAAATAGAGGGGCTAAAAAAACAGTTAGGCAAATTAGATAGCTTTTTATCATCAAAATTTCCTGATTATAAACCGTCAGAATATAAAGTAAGTAATGAAAATACGGATAAAATAACTCAAACAGATAATGTAACGAAAACTTCAAAAAACAATGATTCTAAAATGATGATTGTTAATTTATTAGAAAATAATCCGGAAGTGCTTAATAATATAATGAAAACTGCCCGTGAAGATTTAGATAAAAAAGGAATAAATTATAACCTTTTTGAACAAACCAAAGAACTGGCAAACAATCCGGACTATCTAATTCAATTATTAAAAGAGAAATAATCTTAGGAATTTATTAAGTTTTTAAGCTTAAAAGTACTATTTTATTTCTTTTAATTTACTTTTGCAGTCCAATCGGTAACTGTAAAAGAAAATGTTTAAATTTTTTAAAATTAATATTTCTGAGAATGCTAAAACAAGCTTTCGCTATCACATGATATACTCGATCATTGATGGTTTTATTTTGGGTTTGTTTGCACTTAATGAGTTTATCCTGATAAAAAGCTTAAAAGGAACCAACTATCAAATTGCTTTTTTATTTCAAGCAATGGTTTTGGTATTGCTTTTCTCTGTAATTCTTAATGAAATTTTAAACCGTGCCCGAAGTAAAAAGAAATTAATACGTATTTTGGCAATTGCCACACGACTTCCTTTATTTCTTTTGTTCTTTTTTCCGGATAATGCTATGGAAATTGAACATACCCATTTTTATCAATTAGCATTCTTGGGTATTATTATGATTTATTATTTTGCCAATCCTATTTTATTTCCGGCAATTAATCATTTATTAAAAAATTCATATACACACGAAGATTTTGGTAAGTTTTACAGTTATGCTTCTACCATTAATAAAATTATGATGATGGTATCTACTTTCTTATTCGGTTTGTTGCTCGATTACGACCATTTTGCTTACCGGTATATTTATCCACTTGTAGCCCTTCTTGGTATTTTTTCAATTTTTATTCTTACAAAAATTAATTACCGGGTAAGCACTAAGCCGGTACCCAAAACAAAGTTTTTTACGGCAGTTTGGATTTCTTTAAAAAAAATGTTTCATATATTAAAAGGAAATAAACCTTATCGCGATTTTGAAATTGCTTTTATGTTCTATGGTTTGGCATGGATGGCTACTGCAGCGGTTATTACTATATTTTTTGAAAAAGTTTTGCATTTAAACTATTCAAGTGTTGCTTTTTATAAAAATGCTTATAATACTTTAGCTATTGTTTTATTGCCTTATTTTGGTAAGCTAATCGGTAAAATTGACCCGCGTAGATTTGCTATTATTACTTTCAGTTTTATGCTCTTGCATTTGTTCTTTATGGAAATGACCGAACATTTTGGACAGTATTTTGAATTGCTCGGCATCAAAATATATTACAGCCTGATTGTTTCATATATTTTTTACGGATTATTTGCTGCTGCCATGGCTTTGTTGTGGTATATCGGTTCGGCTTATTTTTGTAAAGATGAAGAAGTAAGTGATTATCAATCCATTCATTTAAGTTTTACCGGTGTTCGTGGTATATTCTCTCCCTTAATCGGTGTTTTTGTTTTACAAATGTTTGATTTTGCCACTGTATTTTATATGTCGATATTATCGCTTTTTATGGCAATTGCGATTATGTATTTTTCAATGAAACGCGAAAAAATTAAATAAAATGCCGTAACTTTATGGTAATATATTACCATAAAATGAAGCGGCGTAGAACATTAGGCAATATTACTTTTATTCTTTTGCTTATACTAACTTCTGTTTGGGCATTTTGGGGTATTATTGAAAATTTTCACGAAGGCTGGTATTACCCTACACTTTGGAAAAATATAGGATTAATGTTTCTTCAATATCTAAGTCCATGCATTATTTTAATGAGCTTTACATTAATTTCTATAAAAAACCATAAAGTTGGAGCCCTTATTTTTCTATTGTTTGGTATCATTATATCCTTTTTAGTAAACAGGTTTAATTATTTTGTGATTTTACCGTTTTTTATTGTTGCTGTACTGCTTTGGTTTAGCGAATTTAACAATCAAAAATTAAAATACCGGCTAATCATTTTTATCCCAATGGGAATATTGTTGATTTTTAGTGTTGAGCCCATATACCGGGTCAGCCATCGTTTAAACGATTATGATTTTTCAGCACGCATCATTAAAAGCAATGGTGTTGATTTGATATGGGCACCTCGCGGTCCTGCTTGGCCCGATGATGGACTAAGCTGGTACGAGGCAGACAGCATTTGCAAATATTTATCGGAAGATGGTTTAACTATTGCTGCCACACCGCAAAATATTTGGCGTTTACCTACATTAGAAGAAGCTGTTCGATCAATGCACCGGCATGGAAAAAATTGTATGGGCAAACTGAACAAACAGGCTCAGCCTGTGTATAAAATAGAACCCGATAAAGAAACACCGCTTTGGAATCCGAATACAAAAGTTATTTACTGGTGGACAAGTACAGAACTTGATTCAAACCATGCATACATCATTGTGTATAATGGCAATGTCTGGGTACGCGATAAAAAAAACAGCCCGAATTATTTAGGTTTCCGGGCTGTTAAAGAGCTTGATAAATAAAAATTAATTGTTGATAAGTATTATTGCTGATTTTTTGTTTAAACTTATTGTTAAAATGCCATTCTCTGCTTTAAACAGTTCACTTTCGTTCAATGCATTTTTGTAATTACCGTTTTTTTGAACCGGAATTTTTAAGCTTTGTTCTTTTCCTGATTTATTAAAAGCTGCTATTATTTCTGTATTTCCATAAATTCTGTTGTATGCCAATGTGTTATTTTCATCATCGGCAAGGCTAAAAATAATATCGCCATATACCAAAGCCGGATTGTTTTTGCGAATTTGAATTAATTTTTTATAAAAATTTAGCAAAGTTGTATCTTGTTGTACTTTATCTATTTTTCTTGCTTTACCAAACGGATGTGTTGTTTCGTCTTCATATTTAATATCTTGCCATATCATTGGTTTGCGGGTGTCCGGGTCATCGGCACCCCACATTCCTACTTCATCACCGTACCAAATATGTGGCGAACCTATAAATGTATATTGATGAATGAGCAACATTTTTTGAATTAAACGTGTTGCGCTGTCCGGTTTATCAATCTTATAATCAGGATTATCGTAAGGTTTTGATTGATATTTGTATAAGTTTTTATTATACAGTGCTGTTGAAATTCGCGGTGCATCATGGCTTGCAACCAAGTTCATCATGGCTTGCAAACGTGCCGTATCAATATCGCGTAATTTGTCTTTCAACTCAGCCACAAACTCTGTAGGCTTCATTTCGTCCGGTGCGTCGGCAAAAAAATGTCTTGTGGGTCGAAACCAACGGTAATTCATAATGGCATCAAACATGTCGCCTTGTAAAAAGTGATGCGGAAACATGAGTTCATCAGGCCACGACTTCCACCAAATTTCACCTACCAAATAGGCTTCTGGATTAATTTTTTTGACTTCTTTACGAAAATCTCTCCAAAAGCCCATGGGTACTTCGGCAGCTACATCCAAACGGTAACCGTTCACTCCTTCCGAGCAATCTCCGTCACCATTAGGGTCTAACCAACGGGCAACTACATGATAGATGTGTTGTTTTGCACTTTCACTGTGCAAGTTTCCTTCAAATGGCATTTCATGTTTGCCAATAATATCTTTTTTAAGTTCAGGAAGATATTTAACACCTGCCCAACCTTTGTATGAAAACTCATTTTCAGGTGTTTCCGGATTATCAAA
>JAKIUH010000465.1 GCA_021647685.1 Bacteroidales bacterium | reverse complement strand
AATGATGCATCCGGTTCAACATGAACATAATAAGCTGCTTTCTGACTTTTCCTTCCACCTGCTCCAATCAAAGCCCCAAAATGATTTTTATAAGGACTTTTATCCTTTGAAAAACGTACATCACGATAAATCCTGTAAACACAATCCTTAGCACGAATATTCGTAATTGAATCATCTATTTCCATTAATTTTGGAATGAGGAAATCAATAAATTGTTCAAAAATTTCTTTACTTGTTAAAAAGTATTCTTTATTTTCCTGAAACCAATCACGATTATTGTTCGATTTTAAATCAATTAAAAAATTAAGTACCGGCTTTAAATTCATACTGTTCTGCTTTAAA
This sequence comes from Bacteroidales bacterium, assembly GCA_021647685.1. GTDB lineage: Bacteria > Bacteroidota > Bacteroidia > Bacteroidales > NBLH01 > NBLH01. The sequence continues at coordinate 2,656 of JAKIUH010000465.1, read as the reverse complement.
TTTTTAGTCTCAATATTAATAAATATTAATGCTTTTGACAAACTATTATATATTTGCAAAAAAAAGTCATGAGATTAACAATATTTTTAATATTCCTTTTAATTATTCATAATGCAGATGCTCAAATAGCTGATAAACCAATTAAACTAATACCTGAAATCAGCTTAAAAACAGGCAGTCAACAGCCTGCTGTTGGTGGACAATTTGCTTTAGTTTCCGGCATTATGCTTACTGAGCAATTTTTCACGGGAATTGGTTTTGCCTATGCTACAAATATGGGAATGGGCGGTACAACATTTCCCTTATATTTGGACGCAAGATATTATTTTCATCCCAAAACTGATTTTTTATTTAAATCAAAAGATACACAAAACGATTTTCAGATAGATGTGCAAATGGGTGTCGGTATTAATCCGGATAGAGTATTTAAAACCGGTTTTATTGCCGGTATAGGCTTTGCCTATAAATTTGATTTTTTAAAGATTAATGATTTTAAATTACCGGATTTTTATTTAGGACTTAATATCGAATACAATTATAGTAAATATTATGACGAATATCTTGGATTTGTTATAAAAGACGGATATTTAACTCACACTATTTTAAACCTCAAGTTAGCTTTTGATTTTGATACATTCCATTTTAAAAGCAAATAATAAGCATTAATAATCCATTTAATTATTGCAATAAACATATTGATAAATATCAATCAACTATTTGACGAATACAGGAAGATACTAAATAATAAACCCTGATTCGGAGAATCTTTTCCAGCTAAGGTTTTGTTACTAAGCCAATTGTTTCGTTTTCTTTTGTCGTGCCATAAAACGGAATAAATACCCCATATTTTGTATCAAAGCCTGTACAAAGCGTAGCATTTAAAAACATGACATTTGTCATATTAGACATACAAATCTTAATATATTTTTATATGGATTTTTATGATTTAATTATTAACTTAATTTCAAACTGTTAGCAATGGAAATATCAAGGCGAGATTTTATTAAAACATCGGCTGTTGTTGCTGCGGCAACTACTGCGGGTATAATAGTTCCCGAAAAAATGAAAGCCGAAGCAAAAAATGCAGAAAGTGATTGGCGTTGGGATAAAGCAGTTTGTCGTTTTTGCGGTACCGGTTGCGGTATCATGATAGCCACCAAAAACGATAAAATTGTAGCTGTCAAAGGCGACCCTGCTGCACCTGTAAACCGTGGAATAAACTGTATTAAGGGCTATTTTAATGCAAAAATTATGTACGGAGAAGACCGTTTAAAAACACCCCTTATGCGGGTAGATGAAAACGGTAATTTTAGCAAAACCGGTAAATTTAAGCCCGTAAGTTGGAAACGTGCTTTTGATGAAATGGAAAAGCAAATGAAAAAGGCTTTAAAAGAATTGGGACCAACGGGAATAGCAGTTTTCGGTTCAGGACAATATACTATTCAAGAGGGCTATGCAATGGCAAAGCTTATGAAAGCAGGCTTTCGTTCCAATAATATAGACCCAAATGCCCGTCACTGTATGGCTTCGGCAGTAGTTGGTTTCATCCAAACATTTGGTATTGATGAGCCATCAGGCTGCTATGACGATATTGAACTTACCGATACCATCATCTCTTGGGGAGCAAATATGGCAGAAATGCACCCGATTTTATGGTCTCGTGTTTCAAACCGTAAACTTACTTCTCCCGATAAAGTAAAAGTTTTTAATCTTACAACTTTTAGTAATCGGACTTCAAACTTGGCAGATACTGAAATTATTTTTAAACCACATACCGATTTGGCTTTGTGGAACTATATCGCACATGAGATAGTTTATAATCATCCTGAAGCTATTGATTGGAATTTTGTTAAAAAATACAATGTTTTTGCTACAGGACCTATTGATACCGGATATGGAATGCGTTTACCCGATCATAAGAACTTTACCCAGAAGGAGCTTGAAACTGTAAAAAGTGAAGCAAAAAAGAAAGTTTCAGATGCCGAAGGTATTACTTTAAAATATCTGGATTATAATACCGGAGATGAAATTGAAATGAAAAGCAGAAATTCTGCGATGAAACATTGGACAATTTCATTCGAGGAATTTAAAAAAGCATTAGAACCTTATACACTGGATTTTGTTGCAGAATTAGCCAAAGGCGACCCCGATGAATCTTTAGATTCATTTAAAGAAAAACTAAAACAATTAGCAGCCCTATATATTGAAAAAGACCGTAAAGTGGTTTCTTTCTGGACTATGGGAATGAATCAGCACACGCGTGGTACCTGGGTAAACGAGCAATCGTATATGGTGCATTTCCTCCTTGGAAAACAAGCCAAACCGGGTAGTGGAGCATTTAGTTTAACTGGTCAACCATCGGCATGTGGAACCGCACGTGAGGTGGGTACTTTTGCGCACCGACTTCCTGCCGATATGGTAGTGAAAAATCCTAAGCACAGAGCTTTTGCTGAAAATATATGGAAACTTCCCGAAGGAACGCTTAACCCAAAAGTGGGTAGCCATGTGATGAAAATACATCGCGATGTGGAAGATGGAAAGATTAAGTTTATTTGGGTTCAAGTAAACAACCCATATCAGAACACAGCCAACGCCAATCACTGGATTAAGTCGGCACGTTTGCAAGACAACTTTATAGTAGTTAGTGATGGATATC
>JAKIUH010000464.1 GCA_021647685.1 Bacteroidales bacterium | reverse complement strand
CTAATTTTGCTGGTTCATTTCCTTCTAAAATCTCCAGTGTCACCTTACAGCAATTTTTTTCTATTGCTAAGTCTTCTGCGGCTTGCAAGAGTTTAGTGGCTACGCCTTTGCCACGCGCAGAAGCATCTACATACACATCATGAATATTTATTAACGGCTTGCACGCAAAGGTTGAGAAGCCTTCTATGCAGTTAATTAGACCTACTGGTTTTTCATCATCAAAAGCTAATATCACGGTTGTATCAGTACGTTTAGAAATCTCGCTGGCAAGATTCTTTTTAGTAAAATCAGATAATTCTTCTCCACCACCCATTGGGTCAAGTGCATAGGCATTTAAAAGGGAGACCAAGGCATCAGCATGATGCGTGTTTGTTAAATCTGCTCGGATAATAGTAATCATGATGGTAAGTTTAGCATTACTTTATTCTCATTAATGAGGCATTTCTATATTAGGATGCCCTTATGTGGTGCGGGCGCCACCTTAAAACAATCGTTTAATTTGCCACCTCCCTACTTTTTGGCGGTTTTGTATTTTTCCACAGGCTTACCGCCTGTTTTTATTAGTAATTTTTTCTTTGGCACACTCTTTGCTATGACTAATGGTAATAATACATTTAGTTACAGGAAGTAGGCATGGCTCAAAATAACAAACAAAATTTGGTTTTGATTGGAAACGGCATGGCAGGAATGCGCACCGTTGAAGAATTATTAAAATTAGAACCTGAAAAATATAATATTACCGTATTCGGTGATGAGCCCTACGGTAACTACAATCGCATAATGCTTTCTCCAGTGCTTGCCAATGAAAAGACGCTAGAAGAAGTCATGCTCAACGATGATGCTTGGTACAAAGACAACGGCATCACCTTTGAGAAAGGTAAAAAAGTTACCGAATTTATAAGTACACATCTTGGTATGGGATTTTTTGAATTTGTCCCCAAACAAGAAAAAGGATATTATGCAGTAATTAAATATCAAGGCAAAGATTACGGTAAATTTAAACTACCTGATATTCTGAAAAAAGGATATACTCTTAGGGTTAATCATGTCAATAATCAATACTTAAATTTAAAAATTAGTACCAATAAAAAATTCTTTAATGACCCCGTAGCTAAAACTGCTTATATTTTTGCTCAAACCGGAGGAAAATTATGTTTTAGTACAGTTTTACGTTTTGAAAAAAATGAACTTAAAATTAAAATACCCAAAAATTTATTTCCTGCGGGAATAAGTCAAATAACACTTTTCGACGGATATGGAAAAGCTCAATGCGAACGCCTTGTTTTTATAAACCATCATGATTTTATGAACATTGATGCAAAATTGAATAAAGATAAATTTACTGGCAGACAAAAAGTAGAAATAAATCTTCATACCCAAGATAAAAATGAGAATCCGGTTAGGGCAAATCTTTCTGTATCGGTAAACCATAAAGAACAGTTATTTAAAAAAGATATTAAGCAAACCAATATTATCAACTCTTTACTTTTATCTTCCGATATTCGTGGAAATATTGAACAGCCCGGATATTATTTCTCAGGAGCTGCCGATGCTCCTAAAAACTTAGATATACTTTTAATGACCCAAGCTTGGCGAAAATTTCGTTGGGAAAATATATTAAGCGATAATTTGCCCGAACCGGACTTTCCCTTAGAGCATTTAATCAGCATAAGCGGAAGGCTTACAAAATATGTTTTTGATATATCGGCAAAATATGCAAGTATTCAACTTACTTTTTTAAATCGTTACAATGATGTTTACAGAACACGTGCCGATAAAAAAGGCAGGTTTTCATTTGATAATCTTGATTATAGCGATACATTAGATGTTCTTTTAGAGTTTAGGTCGCGTTATGGCAGAAAAAATATTATGGTGCTTTTAGATGAAGATAAAAATATAGGAATTACTTTTAATCCATACACCGGCTTTTTCACCGATAGTTTGTTGGTAAAGCGTAAAATTGAATATCGCTCCCCGCCTAAAGAAGAGGAAGACCCCAATGTTCCAAAAGATTTTAAACTCTATAACAAAGCCGATCAGGTAATATATTTTGATGATGCTCATTATTCCGGTTATACAAACGTTATGGATGCATTGCGAGGAAAAGTTCCCGGTTTAAGTATCGGACGAAACAGCTCCATGATTAGAGGACCCAACAGCTTTATGCTAAGTAACGACCCCTTGTATTTGATTGACGGAGTAGTAACCTCATTTGATGCCGTACAATCCATTAGTGTTACTGATGTCGATAGAGTAGAAATACTTAAAGGACCTTCTGCGGCTATTTACGGATCACGTGGTTCAAACGGAGTAATAGCCATTTATACAAAACGCGGCTATTTTTACAAGCGCGGCGAGTTTCATTTTAAAATGCTTGGCTATCATACTCCGAGAACATTTTACAGTCCCAAATACAAAACAGGGCAAACTACTGATAAGCCGGATAATCGTATTGCTGTCTATTGGAATCCAAATGTCCAAACAGATTCATCGGGCAATGCAAAAATTGAATTTTATACATCCGACATTACCGGCGAATTTGAGATTATTATTGAAGGAATGTCCGAAAACGGAAAAATCGGAACAACAAGCCTGAGTTACAAAGTAATTAATTAAGATGATTAGGGTGGCTACGGGCTTTCCGCTTGTAGTCCTCAAAGCCAAGCATGCAAAACATCGGCAAAAAAGTAGCTCTGTTCCGCCGCTCTTTTTTGCCGTGTTTTGCTAAATACTTGGCTTTTGCGGGCTACCGCTTCAATCCCTGCCACAAACGGCGCATCCTACTTCCGTACCACAAGCTTTCCAAAACGGTGAAACGCCCAGCCATCTTAATTCAGAACAACCGACCCAATAGTATTTAAGGTGAGCCCTAAGTTCAGAACAACTGACCTGTAAGGAATTAAGATGAGCCCCAAAAATAAATTTTACGAAGTAAAAATCTGCGTAAATCCGATTAATCTGTGGATAAAAAAGATTTGTATCCCGCACCTATCTTTGGTGC
>JAKIUH010000463.1 GCA_021647685.1 Bacteroidales bacterium | reverse complement strand
ATAGCTATCTTGCGTGGATTGAAAGAGCGTTATGAAAATCATCATAAAGTACGGATTAAAGACGATGCTATTATTGCTGCTGTTGAGCTTTCGCAAAGGTATATTACCGACCGGTTTTTGCCCGATAAGGCAATTGACTTAATTGATGAGGCTGCTGCACGTTTGCGTTTGGAAATGAACTCAGTACCGGAAGAAATTGATGAAATTCAACGCAAGATTAAACATTTGGAAATTGAACGTGAGGCAATTAAGCGCGAAAAAAATAAAGCACGTCTTGAAGAATTGAATAAGGAAATTGCCAATTTACAAGATCAACTCAATGATTTTATGGCTAAATGGAAAGCCGAAAAAGAATTGATTGAAAAAATCCAAAAATTCAAACAAGATATTGAAAATTACAAAATTGAAGCCGATAGAGCAGAACGTGAAGGTGATTTTGGGAAAGTTGCCGAAATTCGTTACGGAAAAGTTAAAGAAGCCGAAGAAGCTATTGAGCGCTTGAAAAAAGAATTGCAAGAAATGCAGGCAAATTCCAGCTTAATACGTGAAGAAGTTGGCCCTGAGGATATTGCCGAATTGATTGCACGCTGGACAGGTATTCCCGTAAGCAAAATGTTGAAAAGCGAGCGCGAAAAACTTTTACATCTTGAAGATGAGTTGCATAAGCGTGTGGTAGGTCAGGAAGATGCTATCCGTGCTATTGCCGATGCGGTTCGCCGTAGTCGTGCGGGAATGCAAGACCCGAATCGTCCCATAGGTTCGTTTATCTTTCTTGGTACTACCGGTGTAGGTAAAACTGAATTGGCAAAAGCATTAGCCGAGTTCTTGTTTGACGATGAGCATATGATGACACGTATTGATATGTCTGAGTATCAAGAACGTCATTCCGTATCGCGCTTGGTAGGAGCTCCTCCGGGCTATGTGGGTTACGATGAAGGCGGTCAATTAACCGAAGCTGTGCGGCGTAAACCTTATTCGGTGGTTTTGCTTGACGAAATTGAGAAGGCGCATCCTGATGTTTTTAATATATTGTTGCAGGTATTGGACGATGGTCGATTAACCGATAATAAAGGAAGAGTGGTGAATTTTAAAAATACCATTGTAATTATGACTTCCAATATCGGTTCGCATTTAATTCAGGAAACTTTTGAAAACTTAAGTGATGAAAATAAAGAACAGTTGATAGAAGAAGCCAAAAATAAAGTTTTTGAATTATTGAAAAAATCAATTCGTCCGGAGTTTTTAAACCGTATTGACGAAACCATAATGTTCTTGCCATTGAGCAAAGATGATATTAAAGGCATTGTAGAAATTCAATTTAACAGAATTAAGAAAATGCTTGAACAACAAGGCTTTAAATTGGAAATTAGCGATGCCGCAGCTCAATGGATTGGCGAAAAAGGGTATAGTCCGCAATTTGGTGCACGACCGGTTAAACGGGTATTGCAAAAATATGTATTAAATGAATTGTCAAAACAGATTTTGGCGGAAACCGTATCTAAAGAGCAAGCTATTATTGTTGATTTAGAAAACGGTCGGTTGGTATTTAGAAATTAATTTAGGGCTTACTGAAAAGTTTAGATATGCATCTATTTTGTATTTTGAGAAGTGCAGATGTATAGAAATACTTCAAGCTGAACAAAATACAAAAGAGGTGTGCAGCTGAGCAGCAAAAAACATTATGATTTGTATATAATAAATGCATACTTTTTCTGATATTTTAGTGAAAAACCTTGCATTTCAAGGCAATAATGCAAACATAAAATACTGATTAATAATATATTTACCTTTTTTCAGCAAGCCCTGATTTAGAGTGCCAATATTATAAACCCCAAAGCATTAGGCTTTGGGGTTTTTTGTGCTCTATAACACAAATATTTTTAAAAATTTTATTTTGCAGTAATTTTAAAAGCGTTTACTTTTGCCTGAGAATTAAATAATACTTGCAAGTAGTATTTGTTTTATCAAAATGAAATTATCAAAAACAGCAGATTATTCATTAAGAATATTAAGTTTTATGGCTAAAAAGCCTGATGAGCTTCATACGGCAAAAGAATTAGTTGATAAACTCAATATTTCTGATAAGTATTTGCGAAGGTTAATGACAAAATTGTCGAAATCAGGATTTATTAAAAGCGTACAAGGTAGGGAAGGAGGGTATCGTTTTACAAAACCAACAGAGCAAATATTCGTAAGTCAGATAATTGATGCTGTTGATGGTTTGGATAAATACATGGGCTGTATTTTGGGTTTTGGAGCATGTTCTGATGATAATCCTTGTGCCCTGCATAAAAAATGGGCACTTGTCCGTACCGATATAATGAATTTATTTAAAACAACATCGATTGCTGAAATGGCACAAAAAGATGTGCAAAAGATATAAAAATTTTTTAAAATTAAATACTACTTGCGTGTAGTATTTAATGTTTTTAAACATATTTATTAACTATTTTTTAATTTTCAATATGAAACAATCATTTCTTGACAAGTTTATGACTCGTAAAGGCTTATATACGGGTTTTTGGATTATTGCATTGTTTATGGTTACAATGCTGATTTATTATACTGCCAATTTGCAGAAAGAAGTACCGCCGATACCTAAAACCGTTAAATCGGAAAGTGGTGAGGTATTATATACCTATGACGATGTGGTTGCCGGTAAAGGCTTTTTTCAGCAGTTTGACCTTATGGACTGGGGAACTATGCTGGGTATGGGTGCTTACATGGGACCCGATTTTACTACAGATTTTTTGCATTATCGAGCTGAGTACCTTTATGATTTTTATGCGCAAAAGTTATACGGAAAATCAAATAAAGAATTGACTGATGTTGAGCGAGGAGCTGTTAAAGAGCGTGTTAAACAAGATGTAAAAAAGCAAACTAAATTATTGGAAGCGGGTACTGTTTACACTGATGCTTCGGCAGCAGCTTACCATAAAAATGTTGAGTATTTAGTTGATTTATTGGTAAATGGTGATAAAGAAAGAGCTTTTCCCGGAGGTAT
>JAKIUH010000462.1 GCA_021647685.1 Bacteroidales bacterium | reverse complement strand
GTCTTATTTTAAACCCGGACAAAACGAAAAATTACCGAAAATGAGTTTTATTAAACTGTTTGAACCCTTAGGTTGGGTAATCGGTACCGGAGTTTATATTGACAATATTGAAAAAGCAGTTCAGAAAAAAACTGGGGCATTAAACCGGCAAATCACACAACTTATTTGGCTTACCATAATTATCGGAATAGTGCTTGTTGCCGTAGCCTCTACCATTTTGTATTATTTGGGAGCCAATATTACCGATGCCATTGGCAAGGTAAATCATCAATTAATTGAAATGTCCAAAGGACATCCTGTTAAGAAATTGGAAATTGACAGAGTAGATGAAATTGGAGAGATGTCAAAATCATTGGATATTTTAATTGATGGGGTAAGTTCATATACAGCCTTTGCCAATGAAATTGAAAAAGGTAATTTAGATGCGGAATTTAAACCCCTAAGCCCCGAAGACGAACTTGGAAACTCATTGCTTGCCATGCGCGAAAGTTTGAAAAAAGCCCGGCATGAAGAAGAAGTTCGTCAGTTGGAAAACAAAAGAAGAAATTGGATTGCTGAAGGTCAGGCATTAATTACCGATGTTATAAAAGGTACAAGTGATGACTTGGGTATTATTTCGCATAAAATAATCAGTAATTTAGTTCGCTATCTTGATGCCACGCAAGGGGGAATTTATTTACTGAACGACAGCAATTTAAATGATAAATATATTGAACAAATGGCAGTATTTGCCTATAATAGAAACCGTTTTCATAAAAAACGAATTGAATTGGGTGAAGGGGTAATTGGAGCTGCATTTTTGGAAAAGAAAAGTATTTATATGACCAAACTGCCCGAAGATTATATGGAAATACGTTCCGGTTTGGGTGCTGTTACTCCACGCAGTTTATTGGTTGTTCCTTTAAATGTAGAGGATAATGTTATTGGAGTAATTGAAATTGCTTCATTAAAGGTTTTAGAAGAACATGAGGTAGAATTTGTTGAAAAAGTTTCAGAAAATATATCTTCGATCCTGTTCACATCCTTAACGAGTCGTAAAACTCAAGAATTACTTGAAAAATTCCAGCGCCAAGCCGAAGAAAAAGCGGCTCAGGAAGAAGAAATTAGACAAAATATTGAAGAATTAGAAATGTTGCGTGGCAGACTTCATGCAAACGACCCTGTTTTAAAAGATAAGAATTAATCAATAAAAAGCAGGTTTAAAACAAAAAATCTATCTTTTATATCTTCTGAAAAAACTACGCCATTTCATTAATACTACCCCCCAGAAAGCTTCGTTAAAAATACCCCCACTCATTTTTGATGCACCTTTACTCCTATCGGTAAAAATAATGGGCACTTCGGTAATTTTAAATCCGTATTTACAGGCTGTAAATTTCATTTCAATTTGAAAGGCATAGCCTTTAAATCTAATTTTATCAAAGTTAATGGTTTCAAGTACTTCTCTACGGTAACATTTAAAACCCGCAGTTGTGTCCATAATTTTCATACCTGTAATAAACCGAACATAAGCCGATGCATAATAAGACATAATCACCCTGCCAATGGGCCAATTAATTACATTAACCCCTGAAATATAGCGTGAACCAATTGCCAAATCAAAACCCTCTTTGGCACATGCATTGTACAAGCGAATTAAATCATCAGGATTATGCGAAAAATCTGCATCCATTTCAAAAATATACCGGTAATTGCTGCATAGAGCCCAATTAAAACCCGCAATATAAGCAGTGCCTAAGCCTTGTTTTCCACTACGTTCAAGCAAATGTAAACGTTCCGGATATTCTTTTTGCAATTCCTTTACTTTATTTCCGGTTCCATCGGGCGAGCCGTCATCAACAATCAGAATATGAAAATTGCCATTGAGCAACATGGTTTTACGAATTATTGCCTCAATATTCTGAATTTCGTTGTACGTGGGTATAATAACTAATTTATCGTTCACTCTATAATCACTTAAATTATCAATTCCTTAGCTGCAAATATAATTATTAAAAACACATTAAAAAATGTTTTATCGGCTTTCATCCACATATAATTTATACCGTTTCAGCCCTAATTTTAGTTCTTTATAGTTTACTGTATCATTCAAGCTTTCTAATGTAATATAATATTTATGTTTATTTAATGTATCTAAACTAATGTATGCAAACCTGTATAAGTAACCGATTAAACTCCATTCTTCCTTTAATGTAGTATCAATACTAATCATAGTATCAGGTGGAACTTGCTTTATAATTTTATATGAATCACTTAAAATATCATTGTCACGCAATATTTTTCCTGAAAAATAAAATGTAAAAGAGACAGCTACAAAAATCATCAGGATACTAACAAAATTAAATATTTTATACGCTTTTGTACCAGTCTTTATATTATTAAAATTTTGTACAACATAAGGTAAGGAATAAAATGCAAAAGCCAGTGCAATATACGGATATGCAGGAACTATATAAAATGCACTTTGTTTGAGGCTAACCATCATCGGTAGTATTCCGGACAAACCCAACAACAAGAAAAAAGCAGCACCACAACATTTTTCTTTAATTTTAATAATCTGTGAATATTTATTTTTTGTTTTAACAATTAATATTGCAACAAAAACTATCGCTATAATTATTTGATAAAAAAAAGTTTTTATAATATACAATCTATTATCAACTGTTTGCACATACTCTAAACTATTAAAAACTTGTATATGCATATATTCGTTCAAGGCATAATAAGCATCATTAGAATACATTATTAAAATAAGAAGAAAAGAAACAGTAGAAGATACTAAAATAGCAGTATCGACAAAGGCTCTTTTAATATTTATTTTTTTTGTAACCAAATAATAAATCAAGGCAAAAGACCAAGGAAATAAGCTTGTTACTCCTTTTGTAAGAAAAGCTAAAAAAATAAAAAAACCGGATAGAACAAGCATAAATACACGATGCTTATTTAGACTTTTAATACTATAATATACAGATATCAACAAGAAAACAGTAACCGTATTTTCCAACATAT
>JAKIUH010000461.1 GCA_021647685.1 Bacteroidales bacterium | reverse complement strand
ATTTATTTTTTCAGTATTTTGCAAATACAAGCCTGGCAGGGGTTTTTAGACTAAGCTCAAAGATATTTAAGGAGGTTTTTTCCTAAAATTTTATAGTTTTATGAATCTTTTAACAAAAACTACATTATATTTTATTACGGTTTCGCTTTTTGTTTTCTTTTTGGGCGGAATAGTTGTTTATCAGTTAATAAAAGTACTGGAAAACAGCAAGGTAAATAGTGAGCTAATTGGACAGATGCATAAATTTTCCTTTGATTTGGCACAAAGCAATCTTAGTTTATATAATACGGTAATCATTTCCGGCGGATTAGTTGAGTTGCATCCTGCTGTATCTGTTCGGGAGCCGATTGTTCAATTCGAGGATACTTTAATTTATGATAATATTCAAAAAAGATACATTCCTTACCGGGAATTATCTTTTTATACTGTTGATAACGAAAAGGAAGTTTATCATGTACACTTTTACAAATCGCTTATCGAATCCGACTTTTTGATTGAAAAGGTAGCTATGATTGTTACGCTAATGGTAGTGATTTTTTTATTGGCTGTATATTTTTTATACCGGTATTTTTTCAGGCAAATTTGGGCTGATTTTTTTATTACCATTGAAAAAATTGAACAATTTGATATTTCATCACCCGAAATAATTGACTTTCCGGAATCAATGATTGTTGAATTTAATCGCTTGAATGATGTGTTAAAAAAGATGACAGAGCGTATTCTTAATGATTTTAATGGCTTAAAGGAGTTTACTGCGAATCTTAGTCACGAAATTCAAACACCGCTTGCCGTTATTAAATCAAAAAATGAATTAATTTTACAAAATGAGAATGCACCTAAAAATCTTTTAAAACTATCCGTAGATATTCAAGCGCAAATTAGTCGTTTATCACGTTTGATTAAAGCCATTAGTTTATTGGCAAAAATTGATAATCGTCAATTTACCAATGAAGAAGAAGTAAATTTAAGGCTTATAATAAAACATATTCTAGATGGGTTTCAGGATATTCTTGAATTAAAATTAATTCATGTAAATACAATATATCAATCAGAGCCTGACTTATTGATGAATAAAGAATTAGCGGAACTAATGCTGCTGAACTTAATAAAAAATGCGGTTAATCATAATATCCTTAACGGAAAAATTGATATTGAACTTAGTAAAGATAAATTATTGATACAAAATACCGGTAAGCTCATTGATGCAAATCCCGAAAAGTATTTTGCCCGTTTTGTAAAAGCAAATCCCGAAAGTGAATCCTTAGGAATTGGTTTATCGCTTGTAAAAAAAATATGCGATTTATATGGATTTGATATTCGTTATGCTTATCGAAACAATTTACATATTATTGAAATAAATTTCCCTTAGCTGTACAGCTTTCCAATTTATCGCGGCAGATTTATGGTTTTATGTTAACTGACATATCTTTCGGACTTAAAAATTCAGAATCTATTCAGAATTGCAGCTTAAATTTGTCAATAAAAATAAGAAGATATGATTGGACTTGTCGGAATAAGCTATAAATCAGCACCTGTTGAAATTAGAGAACAATTTACTTTTTTAAAAGAAGATATTCTTGAATTTTCAGATTTATTAAGAAAAGATGATGATTTTAAATCACTGGTCATTATTTCAACATGCAATCGTACGGAAATATATTTCTATACACAAAAAACAAACGATCGTGAAGGTTTTGCCAACATATTTGATGCATTAGCTAAATATAAAGGCTATAACATCAATCAAGGACGTACCCGTATTATTGGTAAGGTAGATGCCATTTTAAGTTTACCCAATGGCACATTAGAAGGCGGCGCCGACTACCGTGGCGATGATAAAGCGGCGGGGTATTAAATTAATAGTCAGGAGGCAGAAGGCTGAAGGCTGAAGGCTGAAGTTAAAAGCAAAAGTTCAAATTTAAAGATGTGATATATGAAAACAATTTTAAAAAACATATTGGTATTAATTTTAGGACTTATTATTGGCAGCGCTGTCAATATGGGCTTAATTATGATAAGTAGTGCTGTTATTCCACCTCCTGCAGGAGCTGATGTGACAACTATGGAAGGTTTAAAAGCTTCTATACATTTATTCCAACCCCAACATTTTATATTTCCTTTTTTAGCGCATGCTTTGGGGACTTTCATTGGTGCTCTTTTTACAGGATTATTGGCTACTAACAATAAAATAAAATGGTCGCTAGCAATTGGTCTTTTTTTCTTAATTGGCGGTATTGCGAATGCTGCACTATTACCAGCACCTACTTGGTTTATTGTGACCGATATTTTGGGGGCTTATATCCCTATGGCATTTATGGGATGGAAATTGGCTAACAAACTTACTCCTAAAAAATAAAATTCATGAAACAGCTACTCATTTTATCAATCCTATTTTTTTCGTTGTCAAGTTTAAAATCACAAAATAAACAAAGTGATAATACTATAATAATTACCACAAAAGACGGTGTAAAAATCAGTGCTTTTTATAAATACAAAAAAACTCAATTGGCTTTTATGCCTGCTGTAATTCTAATTCATCAAGGCGGTTCTTCAAAAAAAGAATGGCTGGCCTTAGCTCTTTTAAGCAAACTTATTGAAGAAGGTTATGCTGTTTTAGCCTATGATGTTAGGCAACACGGTGCATCTGGAAAAGACAAAGGGACCCTCTACGATTTGTTTAACAATCCCAACAGAGCTCCCTTAGATTTATTAGCTGTCATAGCTTTTTTAAAAAAGGAGAAAAATATAGATTCTAACCGTATTGGTATTTTGGGCGCTTCCATTGGCGCCAATTTGGCTTGTGCTGCTTCGGCTTCAGATAAATATACTATTAAATCTATTGTGTCTCTATCTGCAAAAACAGACGCTGTTCAAAACTTAAGTGGTTTAAAAGAAATCATACATCCTAAAAATGCCTTTTATATTGCTTCTAAAGGCGACCAAAAAGGGATGCGTGTACAATGGGCTAAAGAGTTATACAATCTGACGACAGACGCAAAACAAATTAAAATAGTTGCT
>JAKIUH010000040.1 GCA_021647685.1 Bacteroidales bacterium | reverse complement strand
TGTTCAGTTTGAAGTATTTATATACATCTGCACTTCACAAAATCCAAAATAGATGCACATCTGAGCTTTTCAGCAAGCCCTAATTTAATGAATTTTTCTTTTAATAGCTAAAGGTATTATAATACGAATGCTTGTTCCTTTATTTACCTGACTTTGTAAATCAATATTCCCGTTTAATTTTTCAGTTAGTTCTTTAACCAAAGCCAAACCTAAGCCTGTACCTCTAAAAATTTTGTTTTTACTATCCTCAGTTTTTTGGAAAATATTAAAAATTCGCTTTTGATTTTCCGCTTTAATACCTATACCTGTATCGGAAACTGAAATAGTTAAAAAGCCATCGGCTTTATCCGCAGTTGGATAAAAAGTTTCCTCTCTATTTTCTTTTGTATAAATGTTACTTTCACATTTAACCCTAACAGTTCCCTTTTCGGTATATTTCATAGCGTTTTCGAGTAAATTATAGATGATATGCCTAAAAGATCGAATATCTGAATACAATTTCATTTCTTTTACTGAATCAAACTCCATAATAACTTGAACACTTTCTTTATGAAAAATAGGTTTTAATTCATGATAAACCGAAGAACATACAGATGCTAAACTAAAATAGTCCTTATTAAACTTATAATGACCTGAATGCAGTTTAGCAACTTCCATTACATTTTCAATTAAATGCAGTAGCGTATCAATATTTGCATTAATAATACCGGCATATTTTTGCCTTTTTTCATCGGGAATTGCTCCTGATGAAAGTAACTGGGTAAAACCGGAAATAGCATTCATCGGAGTACGTATTTCGTGCGAAAAGTTAGCCAAAAACGAAGATATCAACTTCTCCGAACTTTCTGCTTTAAGCAAAGCTTCATTAAGTTTTTGTGTACGGAGCTTGATTTTGTTTTCCAAATTTTTATTTAATGCCTGCAACTGCTCTGTTAAAGTATAAAGTTCCTCCTTTTGTAAAGCTATTTCTTCTTTTTGACCGGTGAGTTCAATATTTTTTTGCTCAAGTTCTAAAGTACGTTTTTGAACAAGGTTTTCCAGTTGTTCTTTTTGTTTTAAAATATACCGGTGTCTGATCTTAAAAAATAAAATAATTAAAACGACAACTGCTACAAATAATGCAAATACAAAATACTTTGTTTTCCAAAAAGGCGTATTAATAATAATCACAAGTTTTCGGATGTTGGGGCTCCAAGACCCATCAATATTGCTTGCTTTTATTTTAAGGGTATAAGTTCCGGGTTCAAGATTTGTATAAACAGCAAAGCGTTTATGTGCATTAACATAAGTCCATTCATCATTAAAACCCTCCAAAATAAAAGCATACTGAATACTTTGAGGTTTCGTAAAATTACATGCCGAAAACTCAAAACTCAGAATATTATTTTTGTATGATAATACAAGCGTATCTGTACTAAGTATTGATTTTGTCAAAATTTGCTCTCCGTTGTAAATCGTATGTACACCAATATCTTTATAGGATATTTGAAATTTCGTAATATTTACTTTTACGTTTGAAGATGGTTTTAATATACTGTCCGGATGAAATACCACCAAACCATTTCTACTGCCAAAAACCAACCGGCCATCCGATAATTTACTGCTTGATGCAATAAAATATTCATTTGAAGGAAGTCCTTCGGTCTCTTTATAGTTAAGTACTGAGAAATTGCTTGTAGAAAAACGGTTTAATCCATAATTAGTACCTATCCAAAGGTTTGCTCTATTGTCTTCCTCAATAGAATAAATAATTTCATTATCAATAACACTCCTTGATTTAAAAATTTCCACCTTTTCTGCACCTTCATCTAATTTAAAAAGTCCTTCGGTAGAGCCCACCCAATAAACACCGGATTTATCGCGATGAATAATGGTGCAATAATTTGAAGGTATTTTTACAGGGCTTTTGTCACTGTCATTATAAATGTGAAGTTTACCGGTTTTTGGATTCAAAATATTTATGCCACCTCCCCAGGTTGTGAGCCAAATTTCTCCATTATCAGACATATAAATAGAGGTAATATTATCATTTTTTAAATGAAATTTGTTTTTATTTTTCATTGAATAATGAATTAATTTACCGGTATTTTTTTCCAGTTTAAACAAACCGTTTATCCAACTGGCAATCCACAAATTACCGTATTTATCTTTTTTTATATCAAAAACAGCTTCAATACTGTTTGTTTGATTATTTTCCAAATAGTTTAACTCTTTAATCAGTTTTTTTGTTTTAGAATTAAAAAGATACAAACCTTTTGTTAGTGTACCCAGCAATAATGTACTATCATTATTTTTGAATATGTACTTTACCGTAGGTAAAGGATTATCATTTATTAATGAGGGAAATATAAATTTCTCAACACGACCGGTTTTTAAATTTAAATGATACAAGCCCTTATTATGTAAACCTAACCATAGCCATTCATTTTTATCATACAATATACTTCTTATTGCATTAGTATTGTCTATGTTTCGATTATTATATAAATACAATGAAAACTTAACCGGAAATATATTAGCAACAGCAAAGCCTTTTGCAAAAGTACTTACAAACAAATTGCTTTGCTTATCAATATATAGATAATATGCATGGTTATTTGCTAAACTGTATATGCTGGATGAGATGCCTTTATATACATTAAATGTATTTTCTTTTTTGTTATACATTAAAACTCCCTGATTAAAAGTTCCAATCCATAAACGTTTGAATTTATCAAGTTTTAAAGAATAAATACTTTTTGCACTTGTGTTTTTAATAAAAAACGGATGTTCATTAAAACTATTAAAAACACCATTTTTTAGTAAAAATAAACCGGAAAGTGTTGCAACCCAAAGACTATTATCATCGTTTACTTCAAGTGCCGAAATCCAGTTTGCTTTTTGTAAACTTCTACTACTATCAGGATAATATTGTGTAACTTTAAAAGTACTTTTATTGATTTTATTTAAACCCTTTGTTGTAGCCACCCATATATATCCTCTTTTATCTTCTAATATTCTGATTATTAAATTATTTGAAAGGTCTTCTCTTGGTATTCTGCGAAATTCTATTGCAGTGTTTAGATTTTTAATCGAATCAACAGGTAAAACAGATACATTTAAACCGGAACGTGTACCTACCCATAAGTATCCTTGTGAATCAATGAATAAGTCTTTGACCATATCTTCCCAAATTGTTTGCGAATTACTTGAATCAGATTTGAAATGATAAAAAATATCTTTTGTCTGATCAAAACAATTCACGCCGGCATTGGTAGCTAACCACAGTCTGTTTTGCTTGTCCACCTCAATATCTAAAACTCTGCTGTGCGAAATTGAAGTACTATCTTTTGGATTATGATAATAATTTACAAAATCGTATCCGTCAAAGCGATTTAATCCTTTACCGGTTGCTAACCAAATAAAATCATTTTTATCTTGAGTGATACAATATACCGAGTTTTGCGAAAGACCATCAACAATACTGTATGTTTTAAAATACAGACGCGTATTTTGTGCATTTAGTGTGTACTGAACAAATAAGGTCAGTATCAATACAATGCTGTATTCTAAAAATTTACTACGATACATATTTTGATAAAAAACTTATAATTTTATAGCCTGCAAAAAAAGATTATATTTAACCCATGCTAAATTTATTATTTATCTATAAAGCTTGGCTTACTTATTTACAGGTAAAAAAAACTTAAAAGTGCTTCCTCCTGTTTCATTATTCTCAATAATCATTTTTTGATTGTGTTTATTTAAAAAATCAATACAAATATTAATTCCTAAACCGGAACCTTTTTCTTTATCGGTACCCAAAGTTGAAAAAATATCCCCCCCTTTAAGAATACGTTTTATAATTTCATCTGAGATACCCACTCCCGTATCCGAAACGGATATTTCAGCTAAAAGGGTACCGTTTTTTTCCTCTGCTTCAACCAATTTTGCCGATACTATTATTTGACCTTCATGAGGAGTAAATTTGATTGCATTTGATATTAAATTTCGTAAAACAGTTGTAATCATAACTTTATCGGCATAAACCTTTCCATAATAAGAAAGTTTTTTCACCAATTTAATATTCTTATTTTTAGCCATTCCGGCAACTAAACTAAAACTTTCGTCAACAGGTTGTGAAATAGGGAATAACTCTTGCTTAAAATCAATTTTTCCACTCTGGCTTCTTGCCCACAACAAAAGATTATCTAATAAATTATATGCCGAACCTAAACTTTCCTGCATGGTTCTTAAAATTACCCTTAACTGCTTGGTATTTGTCATTTCAGGATTTTCAAGCAATAAATCCAAAAAAGACTTTATGGTACCTACCGGACCCCGCAAATCATGACCAATTATAGAAAGCATTTTATCCTTTGCCTGATTTACATGTTGTAATTCATTTTTTCGCTTATTTATCTCTTCATAAATTTTGGCATTTTCAATAGCCACACCAAAATAAGCCGACAAACCTTTTAACATATTTACTTGATAATCTGAATAAGCATTTTTACGATAGCTTTGAGCAGTTACCACACCAATAGTTTTATTTTTAGTAGTAATGGGTAATATAATTATTGAAGAAACAGCTTGCAGCATATTTGAATTAGGGAAAATTATTATATCTGGTGATAATTCTTTTTGTGCATCATATATAATAATATCTTCTGAGTTTTTAAAAGCTTTGCTTATCAAGTAATTATCATTATTAACAGGTATTGATATTTTGGATTTAAAGGCTCCTTTAAAAAACCAAGAATCAAATACAATGGTATCCTTATCAGGACGATATATTCCAATACCAAAAATACTCAGCTCCATTATTCCCGATAAATTATTATATACCGTTACGTTAATTTCATCAGGTTTTAAATGAGTTGTAATCTCCCGCCCTAATTCACTCAAAAGTTTAAGATTAATGTATGCCTGTTCCAATTGATACTGATGCAGTAAAATTTCTTCGTTTTGTTTGGCTATTTCTTTTGTTTTTCGAGTAATTTCTTTGGTACGTTCTTGTATTTCATCTTCAAGCTTTTGCTGATATATCTTTACTGTGCGCATACGTATAAAATAAATAGTATAAACACCGCTTAAAAACAAGAAAACAATAAGTAATTTAAACCACTTGGTTTGATAAAAACTTGGAGCAATAGAAAAATTTAATTTTGCAATAGAAGTTTTAGATTTACCAATTTCAGGTATAGCCTCTAAAACAAAAGTATAATCACCCGGAGGTAAATTTGTGTATTTTATAATTTTTTCTGTATTATCAACCCAATTATCCTCAAAAGGAATAAGTTTATGACGAAAGCGCGCCTTTTTTGAATTTACAAAATCAATATATGAATAAGCAATATTAACATATTGAGTTCCGGGCTTTAAAACCACATTCTGAGATATGATAAAAGTATCTTTTTCAGTGAAAATTTTATTAATTAAAAGTTTAGGGGTGGAATGTTGATTAACCAAAATGCGAGGTATTAGTTTACTTATTCCTCCTATTGTATTAAAATAAATATCCCCTTCGAGCGATTTCTCCAAATGTGTCGCTCCTACATATTCTGCATCATAAATACCATCATTTTCATCATACAAAGCACAACGAATTTCACCGGTTGGATTTTTAACATAATCGTTTAGTTGTTTTTTTTCAACCCGCATTAAACCTTTTACGGTAGGGAGCCATAGATATCCGTAATTATCTTCAATTACCGAAAAAATTTTGCTTAATTTTAATCCGTTTGATTTACTGAAATTAATAATTTTATCGTTTTGAATACGCGAAAGTCCACGAATTGTGGCAGCCCAAATAACATTGCCATCAATATACAAATCAAAAACCAGATTATCA
Organism: Bacteroidales bacterium; assembly: GCA_021647685.1. GTDB lineage: Bacteria > Bacteroidota > Bacteroidia > Bacteroidales > NBLH01 > NBLH01. The sequence goes on along the minus strand of JAKIUH010000040.1, from coordinate 11,837 downwards.
GCTAAACCTGTTTTATCACGATATTGCTTAATAATTTTATTATTTTTAATAATGTCAATACCTCCTTTTGTACTAACATATAAAGTCCTGTTTTGAAATTTTAACGATAAAACATAATTTGAAGAAAGCCCGTTTGAAGTATTAAATCGCTCTATTACTTTGTGTTCTTTTGAGAGTTTATACACACCGGTTTGTCTTGTAGCAACATAATAATTTCCTTCATCATCCTGAACAATATACCTTATGGTCATATCCGGTAAATCTTTGTTGCCACCGTAAAGTGTCTCTTTACCATTATCAATATGTAACAATCCGCCGTAAGAACAAATCCATAAGCTACCGTCCTTATCTTGGTAAATATCTTTAATTCGGCTACCTTTTAATGAAGTTTTTAGCGGTACTTTGAGTAGGGTATCAGTCCGTATGTTATATACGTTTCCTTCATCAGTTCCAACATACATAGCACCATTTTTCAAAAGAGCAACTACCGAAGGTACTTCGTTTATACCATAAGTTCTTAATGGATAATTAACAAAAGCACTGGGTCTAACTTCTATAAAACCTTTTCTATAAGTTGAAATCCAAATTATATTATCATTATCAAAATAAACCGATTGTATAATTTGTTTATTTACATGATGTTGTTTAATAAAATTATTATTTACTGTATCATAGCAATATAATCCTGAATTAGTAGCTAACCAAATTGCTCCATAATTATCTTCAACAATATCATTAATAAAATTAACATCATCATTTAAAAGTTTAAAAGTATCATTTTCAAAGGTATAAAGCCCATTCCGAGTACCAAAATAATACTTTCCTTTACTGCTGTATAAAGCAGAAAACACACCGTTAGCTATTTTAGGAATTATCACAGTATTAATTACCTGCTTATCAGTATCAAAATAATACAAATCACCAATTTCAGTTCCTACCCATATTCTCCCTAATGAATCTGCATACAGAACAGACATAATGTTCTTTTCCAGCCCGGAAAGCTCTTTTATTTTTTTTAACTTATTACCCTTATAAATATATAGTCCCTTAGATTGTGTTCCAATCCAAATATTGCCCTCACGATCACAAATAACCTTTTGAACACTATAATTGTTTAACTCTTTTAAATTTTCTATATATCTTATTTGAAGATTATCAAATACAGAAATACCTTTTTGCGTAGCCAACCAAATACTGCTGTCCTGAGCATAACAAAAATCATAAATAGTATTAGAGCGCAAACCCTTAGTATTTTCAGCATTAAAATTAATAAAAGTTTCTCCATCATAAAGGGAAATGCCGTTATAGCTGGCTAAAAATATATAACCTTCCTTTATTTTTGTAATTTTACGAATAGAGTTAGAAGCCAATTGATCCTTTACGGTAGGATTTGTAATTACAAAGTTATTATCCCCGCCTCTATCACAATATTTTGAAAAATACTGTGCTTCTATAAACGGGCTTATTAATAGAAAAAATAATATAATAAACGCACGAAGCATATTATCCATATTTGAAAATTCTAAATGTACAAATTTTCTACCAAAATTTGAAATAAATAAAATAGTTTTAAAAGGTTTATTGCTAATAAAGGTAAAATACTCCTACATTTTTTATTCAGCATTAAAATAAAATCCGGTTTTCTTGAGAAAACCGGATTTTATTAATTTTAAACTATATTATTCTACGTATTAGATTTATTATGAGAATACTATAGTTTATTGAATTTATGTAATGTGTAGTAATTTATACAAAACTTTATGTTTATATTCTCATAATAAATTCGCTGGTTTTTGTTTCACCGTCAAGCTGTAATTTTTTCCTTAAGCGGTTTCTTGCAATTTTAACACCATTTACCGAAATTTCCATTAATGCGGCAATTTCTTTATAGGTTAATCCTTGCCGGATTAATAAACAATGCTTTTGTTCATTTGCAGTAAGCTCAGGAAATTGTTCTTTTATTTTATTGATAAATGTTTTATCTTTTGTCTCAATACGTTTTAATAAACTTTCTGCTTCTTTTTTTAAATTAAAAGTTTTTTCAATTTTATTATAAATTTCTCTTATCAATGTAATATTTTCAGCTTTTTTGTTTATTTTTTTATTAATAAAACTCAATAGCTGAGCAGATATTTCATAACGTTTTACATAGGATTGTATATCAATTATAAGCTGATTTTCATTAGAAATAATCGTTTCATCTAAAGTAGTTTGGGGTTTCTTTTCCTTTTCAGATACAGGCAATTGAAATACACTCAATTCTTCTTTTTGCAACTCTATCCATAATGCCAGATGTTTGTTTGTAAGCTCATTACGGTAGATCCTTAAGACAACATACACCCGTTTTTTAAATGAATTTACTGCACTAAAAATATCTTGAAAAACATTTTTATCCGACTGAAAATATTGTAGCAGTTTTTTAGCCAAGTCTTTATTCTCAATTTGTTCAGAAAAGCGTAATAAATTAGGAATATCTTCAATTTCGAGTAATAAAAGCTCAACAAAAAATTTGAACTTATTGTTAAACTCAATAAGTTTACCCTCATTATCAAGTACACATGCAGGTAAGCCCAACAAATTAATATTAATATCCTCTGTATTTGATACAGTCAAATTCTCACTTCCCTGTAAACTGAACTTTTCTTGGAGTTCTTGAAGTTCTTTTTCAAGCTTTTCCCTTTTTTCAGACTCTTCATCAGCTAATTTTTCAGCAGCCGATACATTGGTTTTATATTCATCCAATAAATCCCACAACGATTGTTGGCAATCTTCAAGTTCCACTTTTAATTGATCATAATCGGACTGATTTGTTTCCATATTGTGTACTTTTTGTCAATTTTAATAAACTCAAAAATAGATATATTGAGTTAATTTTCAAAAGAAAAAACACACATTTTCAAATTTTTGGGTGTACTTTGCTGAAAAATGCGTGTAAATATTTAATTTTATGATTATTTTTATAGCTTATTAATTCATAAATCAAAAAAAATGAACCTACTCAAATTATCATTTATTTTATTATTTACTATAATCATGGGTAATTTTATAACTATTGCCCAAAAAACAAATGTTTCTAATCTTTCTATTGCTCAAATTATGCAGGGCAATGATTTCATTGGTCATTTACCCTCAAATATTACTTGGGATATATCCGGAAAACAATTTTATTTTTATTGGAATCCTGAAAATGCATACAGCGATTCGCTTTATCTTTATAATATTGAAAATAAAAAAATTACTAAAGTTGATTTTGAAACACAATACAATTTACCCGAAAATATTATTTATAACAATAATCATACAAAAGCAGTTTACTCCGCACACGGCGATATTTTTTATTGGAATTTAAAAACCGGAATAAAAATTCAAATAAATAATACCTTAGCCTATGAAAATAACCCTCATTTTCTTCAAGATGAGCAAAAAATAGTGTACAAATCAGATAAAAATTTATTTGTTTGGGATATTACAACAGGAACAACCAAGCAAATTACTAATTTTAAATCGGGTTCAAAACCTAATGATAAAAAGATTGACAACGCACAAAATAAATGGTTACAGGAACAACAATTAGCTCTTTTTAATGTATTATCAGAAAAAAAACAGAAACAAAAAGCAGGAAAAACAGAAGAAAAGAAAAATAAATTAATGCAGCCTTTGCCTATTTATTTATCCGGTAAAAACTTAATGTGGGCAAATTTAAGCCCTGATGGCAATTATGTGAGCTATTTGCTTATGAAACGTAATAAATCAAAACGTACCATTGTTCCGCATTATGTAACAGAATCAGGATATACCGAAGAGCAAAATACGCGCCCCAAAGTAGGTACACTACCAACTAAATTTGAGTTTTATATTTACGATATAAAAAACCGGAAAGTTGAAAAAATAGATTTAACAAAACTTAAAAATTATGAATACATACCGGAATACACAAAAGATTATCCAAATAAAAAATATACCAATTCGGATAGAATATCGTATATAGGACAGCCTGTTTGGAGCAATGACGGCAAAAATGCCATAATCAATATCAGCTCAAACGACCATAAAGACCGCTGGATTGCACTCATAGATTTTAAAAACTTCAAAATAGAAACCCTAAACAATCAACATGATACTGCATGGATAGGGGGGCCGGGCATAGGTTGGTTTTCCCGTCCGGAAATTGGTTGGATGCCTGATAATCAACACATTTGGTTTAAATCGGAAAAAAGCGGTTATGCCCATTTATATACCCTTGATATAAAAACAAAAAAAACAAAACAAATTACTAAAGGAAAATTTGAGGTTTACAATCCTAAAATTTCATTAGATAAAAAATTCTGGTATTTCACGGCAAATATTAATCACCCGGGCGATCGCCAATTTTACCGGATGCCTTTAAAAGGAGGAAAACCGGAACAACTTACCTATATGACGGGCAATAATGAAGTAAGCCTATCGCCCAATGAAAAATATTTAGCAATCAGGTATTCATATTCAAATAAACCTTGGGAAATTTATTTAATGAAAAATCCTGCCCTTAGCGATAATGAAAAAATGATACAAATTACCCATTCCCTTACCCAAGAGTTTAAAAATTACCCTTGGCGTGAACCAAAAATAATAACTTTTAAGGCTTCGGATGGTGCAAAAGTGTATGCACGCATTTATACACCGGAAGAAAAACAAAAAAACAATGCTGCAATTATTTTTGTGCACGGTGCCGGATACTTGCAAAATGCTCATAAATGGTGGAGCGGATATTATCGCGAATACATGTTTCATAACCTATTGGTTGATAACGGCTATACAGTATTAGATATTGATTACCGCGCCAGCTCAGGATACGGGCACGATTGGCGCACGGCGATTTATCGCCACATGGGTGGCAAAGATTTATCCGATCAAGTTGATGGAGCAAAGTTTTTAGCTAATGAGTATGGAATTGACCCACAAAAAATTGGTATCTATGGAGGCTCTTATGGGGGTTTTATTACACTAATGGCAATGTTTAAAGCTCCTGATGTATTTAAAGCGGGAGCAGCCATACGCTCGGTTACCGATTGGGCGCATTACAATCACGGATATACATCACCCATATTAAATACTCCGGTTACCGACAGTTTAGCCTATGTGCGCAGTTCGCCCATTTATTTTGCCGACGGTTTAAAAGGGCACTTATTAATTTTACACGGAATGGTCGATGACAATGTACATTTTCAAGACGTAGTACGTTTAAATCAAAAATTAATCGAATTGGGTAAACAAAATTGGGAAATGGCTCTTTATCCGATTGAAAGACATGGTTTTGTAGAAACAAGTAGCTGGACTGATGAGTACATACGCATTTTCAATCATTTCCAAAAATATTTATTAGGAAAATAATAAGCGTATTTTGTAATAATTTATTATTTTTAGCTATTGCAAATCATTATGTAATACATTTAAAATTCAAAAACAAAAAAAATCGTGTATCATGAACAAACAATTTTGTATTAGCAGTAAATTAATATGGTTTTTTACTATATTTAGTATTTTAACAATATTAGAAGCGCTAAGTTTTAATCTTTTTAATAATAAAACTGTATTTTTAAGCATAGGTTTAAGTACCGGTTTGTATGTTTGGCTAATCGTTTTTGAAGATATTTTATCGCGAACTGTTTACAATAAAACTTTTTGGCTTATCTCATTGTTTATTTTACCCTATTTTACTATTATTGTATATTTATTCCGTAGAAATAAACTCATTGCTTTTGGCAAAAAAAATAATTAAAAATCAAAAGGAGTTTATTAAATAAATATTTAAAATTTGAAATTAAGATTTATTCAATAAATATAATTCGTGTAACTTTAAATTAATGAAAATGAGAGGATTAGTAAACATTTTGATAATTGTATTACTGGGGGGTATGCAATTACAAGCACAAGAACAATGGTCGTTAAAGCGTTGTATTGATTATGCCTTAGAGCATAATATTCAGGTTAAACAAACCAAGCTAAAAGCACTTTCAAGTGAGGCAAACTTAAAACAGTCAAAGGCGGCAATTTATCCAAATTTGAATGCCTCGGCATCGGATGCCTTTCAGTTTGGACGTACCATTGACCCATTTACCAACTTATTTACCAATCAGAAATTGCAATCATTCAGCCTTTCGGCGAGTAGCCAGGTAACATTGTTTCAGGGAATGCAAAAGTACAATACCATTAAGCGGAATAATTACACCTACATGGCTAATTTACAAGAAATTGATCAAATAAAAAACTCAATAAGTATGCAAGTAGCCACTGCTTATTTGCAAATTTTATTTGATAAAGAACTTTTGGAAGTAGCCAAAAGCCAAATTCAGATTACACAGGAACAAGTAGCTCGTACGGGAACGCTGGTAGAAGCCGGTAGTTTGGCAAAAGGGAATTTGCTTGAAATTCAAGCACAACTTGCTCAGGAGCAAATGTCCTTAATTAATGCACAAAACAATATTCGTACAGATTATTTAAATCTAACACAATTGTTAGAATTAGATTCAGTAGCCGGATTTGAAATTGAAATTCCCGAAATAGATGACCCTTCGGAAGAACTAATTCTTGCCTCGGTAGATGAAATTTATAAAAAATCAACAGATTTACCTCGTATAAAAAAAGAAGAGCTAAACGTTCAAAGTTCTGATTACGGTTTAAAAATTGCAAAAGGTGCTTATTATCCGCGTTTGTTTTTTAATGCTTCGTACGGAACCGGTTATTCCAGTGCACGCTCAAAATACGATACCCAACCGGGTGATCCTCGCCCAATTGGGTGGGTAGAGGGTTCTATGACTCCTGTTTATACTCAAGGAATAAATACCGTTACTCTACCCTATCCGTATATTGATCAGCTTAATGATAATAGAAGTTTATCCTTAGTTGTGGGTATCAGCATTCCCATTTTTAACAATCTGCAAACAAAGACCAATGTAATCAATTCAAAAATAAATTACGAAAATGCACAATTACAGCTTGAGCTTAGCAAAAATAATTTATATAAAGAAATACAACAAGCTCATAACGCAGCTCTTTCGGCATTAGCAAAATTCAGAGCCAGTAAAAAATCGGTAGAAGCACAACGTGAATCATTTTCATATACAAAACAAAAATTTGATTTAGGTTTGGTAAACTCTGTAGATTATAATACAGCAAAAAATAATTTAATCAAAGCCGAATCGGATAGGGTACAAGCAAAATATGACTTTGTTTTCCGTATTAATATTTTAAACTTTTATCAAGGAGAACCTTTTAATTTATAGACAGTTAGTGTGTTAAGGTATTAATAATTGAGCTTTCGCAGCATCTGATTATTTGAAAATAAAAAAAATCCTTAACACTTTTGAAAGTGCGAAACCTTAGTTAATAATAAGCAATTTTTAAGTTTATCAGATTTAAAAAATCCGGCAATTGCAATTTGCCGGATTTTTTTTTACTTTTACTTGTCGCATTATAAAACAAAAGGGAAATGAAAAAATCAGGTGCTTTTTTAACGGTTTATGCATTGGAGCAAATTGGCGTTCGAAAAACTTTTGGTATTCCGGGCGTACATAATACAGAAATATACGACCAATTAAACAGCTCACCACAGATTGAGCCGGTTTTAGTAACCCATGAAGGAGCCGGTGCTTTTATGGCTGATGCAGTTTCCAGAACATCAGGAAGTATTGGTACTTTGGTAATTGTTCCGGCAGCAGGAATGACCCATGCACTTAGTGGTATTGGCGAAGCTTATTTAGACGGTATTCCTATGCTTATTATTTCGGGAGGTACACGTAAAGATACCGGAAAAAGTTATCAACTGCATCAGCTGGATATGGGTAAAATTCTTGACGGAATTATTAAAAAATATATTTTAATAGAAAAACATGAAGACATTATTCCCGCTATTTTTGATGCCTACCAAACAGCTATGGAAGGAGAGCCGGGACCTGTTTTTGTCGAAATACCTGTTGAAATTCAAATGTTTCATGCCGATATAGCTACATTCCCTAAATTAAGCGGTTTAAAACAAAATGTTTTTGAAGATATTATACATGAAAAAAAGAGCAAGAGTTTTTCGGTTTTTGCTGATGACCCCAATGAAAGTAAAAGTCCTGTGCAATATACCGTTGATTTATTATTAAATGCAAACGCTCCGGGCTTATATGTTGGCTGGGGAGCAGTAGATGCTTTTGAAGAAACAAAACGTATTGCAGAACTATTAGGAGCTCCAGTTTCCACCACATTACAAGGATTAAGTGCTTTTCCGGCAAATCATCCTTTGCATACAAGTTTAGGTTTTGGTCCTACGGCTACTCCTGCGGGACAAAATGCTTTTAAAAATTGTGATTGTTTACTTGCTGTTGGTGTTCGTTTTTCAGAACTTGCCACAGGAAGTTACGGACTAAAAGTACCTGAGAATTTAATTCATATTGATATTAATCCTAAAGTATTTAACAAAAATTATCCTGCAAAAGTAAGCCTTGTAGGCGATGCCAAACAAGTTCTTCAGGCAGTTATTGCTGAATTGGAAAAAAGAGGACATAAAGAGCCTGCTAATTATGATACACTTGCTGAGAAAATACGCAAGGATAAAGAAAAATATAAAAAGTCCTGGCTTAAAGAGGCTAAGGAAAATATTGTATCACCCGGTTTTTTCTTTAATGCTCTTCGTAACAAATTAAATGATGATGCCATTGTAGTTACAGATGATGGTAATCATACCTTTTTAACAGCAGAATTATTACCTATCCATATGCCCCGGCATTTTATCAGCCCAACTGATTTTAACTGTATGGGCTATGGTATTCCGGCTACTATTGCAGCAAAAATGATGAATCCGCATAAACAAGTTGTCGGTATTGTTGGAGATGGTGCCTTTATGATGACAGCTATGGAGCTGGTTACTGCATTTACGCATAAATTAGGCGTGATTATTTTTGTTTTTCATGATGGTGAATTAGGTCAAATATCGCAATTTCAGGAAATTCCATTAAACAGAAAAACAGCTTCTATTATAGGACAAATTAATATTAAAGGTATTGCCGATGGTGTTCATGCAAAATATTTAGAAATGCTAAACGATGTTGATATTAATGGAGTACTTAATACCGCCTTTGAACTTGCGCAACAAAAGCATAATGTAATTGTTGATGTAAATATTGATTATTCACGAAAAACATTTTTAACAACCGGTGTAGTAAAAACCAATTTAAGTCGTTTTCCTGTATCGGAAAAAATAAAGATGCTGTTTAGAGCAGGAAAAAGGCATATTTTAGGGTAAATAGGGCTTGCTGAAAAACGCAAAATATATTATTAATCAACGTTTTATGTTTATTTTATTGTATTGAAATGCAAGGTTTTTGAATATAATGTCTGAAAAAGCATGCATTTATTATAGAGTGTTGCACAATCATCAAAATGTGTAAAAATCTTATTTGCAATGGATAGGTCTATTCTGTTTCTTGGATGTTAATCTTTCAACTAATTTGCTAGCGTTCTTTTATCACCGGTCAGATATCTTGAACCAACAATTCCTTTTACTTTATTTCCATTACGTTTAATGGCTTCTTTGGGTTTCTCCAAATCCAGTTTTTCGTAAATTGAATTTTTACTGACAAAATCAGGTACAATTTCTTTCATTAACTTAACTGTTTTAAAACTATCCTGCAATTTGGCTGTTTCTATTAATTTATTAATTGCTGATTTTATTTCAAAATGGTTATAAGCAATTACTTTACCTATCATAATTTGCGGGTGGTGTGTAGGAAGCGTATTTTCTTTATCGTTCAATAATTCTTCGTAAAGTTTTTCACCGGGGCGCAGTCCGGTAATACTAATATTAATATCAATACCCAATTCCAGACCGGAAAGCTTAATCATTTTTTTAGCTAAATCAATTATTTTTACCGATTTGCCCATATCAAAAACAAATATTTCACCACCTTTTCCCATGGCACCGGCTTCCAAAACCAATTGACATGCCTCAGGTATTGTCATGAAATAGCGGGTAATTTCAGGGTGAGTAACGGTAACAGGCCCACCGCTTTGTATTTGCTTTTTAAAACGTAATATTACAGAACCGTTTGATCCCAACACATTACCAAAACGAGTAGTTATAAATTTTGTTCCGTCAAAAGCATTCAAACTTTGTGTATAAATTTCGGCTATCCGCTTTGATGCCCCCATTACATTAGTAGGCCGTACCGCTTTATCTGTAGAAATCATTACAAACTTTCGTACCTCATATTTTACTGCCAAATCGGCAAGAGTTTTTGTACCCATTACATTAATCCGAATGGCTTCTGATGGATTATTTTCCATCATCGGCACATGTTTATAGGCTGCAGCATGATAAACCAAAGAGGGCTTATATTTTTCAAAAACACTTTCCATACGGTATTTATCGGAAATACTACCAATTACTACACTTATCTTACTGAAACGAAATTGCTCTTTTAATTCAAGTTCCAAATCGTATAAAGGCGACTCTGCTTGATCAAAAACAATAATATGCTTAGGATTAAAGCGGATTAACTGACGTACTATTTCACTGCCAATGGAACCTGCCGCTCCGGTTACCAAAATGGTTCTATTCAGTGTATCCCGTTTTATTTGTGCTTCGTCTAATTTAATGGGGTCTCTTTCAAGTAAATCATCAATTTTTACCTTACGGATTTGTTTCACGCTAAGTTCTCCATTTATCCATGTAGTTACATCAGGCAGGGTAAGTACCTTAATATTTCTATTTAAACAAATTTCTATTACCTTTTCTTTTATTTTGGAAGGAATATTTTTTTCAGAAAAAATAATTGAACTTATCTCATATTTTTCAATCAATATTTCCAACATGTTTAAACCGTAAACACTTATTCCATCTAATTTTTGCCCTTTATGCACACCGGTATAATCAATAAATGCCTCAATTCTATATTTTGAGTTAATATCATTTGTCAAAGTTTTTTTAGTTATCAATGCCATATCATTAATACCTAAAATCAATACATTTTCTTTATCCTTTTCATTAAACACCCCAATATATTCCGCATAAAGATTTTTTACCATTAAACGCGAAAAAGTCATAATAAAAATATTTGCCAAAAAATCAATTCCAATAACCGAAAAGGGTATTAAATAACTTTGATTTATCCTGTAACTGATTAAATTACTAATACCTATTATTATACTACCGGATAAAATAACTATAAAAATTTTACCTGCATCTTTTGTTCCGGTGTAGCGTATAATTCCCGTATAAGTTTTACTGACTAAAAAACTCATCAGCCTCACCGATAACACAAGCGGTATAACCCAATATAAAGAATTAAATTTATTACTATCGATAAGTTCTTTTGGAAGTTGAAAATTAAATCGCAAATAATATGCAATAAGTAGTGAAGTAAAACTTATTCCGAGATCAATAAACAAAATTATCCACCTTGGAGCATTACGTTTAGAGAAAATGTACTGTAACATAATTTAGGTTTTTTGAGCTTTTTAAAATCTAAACCAAGTGATTATTTACTTCAATAAGCACTTAATTTAGGAAATACTAATATTTGCCCGAAATACAAAATTTTCCATACTATACATAATAGATAGAAAAAGTACTTTCGGTTTTAATAGGCAAACATTAATTTTAAATGGTCATAAACAGCTCTGAATATGTAAATTTACAAAAACTTATTTAAACCAAGCCGATTTTTTGATAAACAATTGTTCTCAAAAGATGAATTAGTATTTTTCAAAATATTATCAAATATTCAGCTTTTTAATTAATACACCTGAAATCATAAATACCCTAATAAAAAATTTAAACCAAGGCATAAATTATAAGTTAAAACACAGATTTATAA
>JAKIUH010000039.1 GCA_021647685.1 Bacteroidales bacterium | reverse complement strand
TCCCGGAGGTAAACTGGAAGATTCTGATGCCGATATCATTGAAACAGCTAAAAGGGAAACTTTTGAAGAAGTAGGTGTTGAATCTGAAAAGATTGAAATTTTAGGACGTTTAAGTTCTTTATATATTCCTGTAAGCAATTATTTGGTTTTTCCCTCGGTAGGTTTTGTAACAGGAACTCCTCAATTTGTCCCGGACCCAAATGAGGTTGATAAAATTTTAAATATTCCTTTGAAATATTTTATTAATGATAATTATAAAAAAACAGAAAAGATTACTGCTCGAAATTATATTATTGATGCACCTTGTTATCAAATTAACGGATATACAATTTGGGGTGCTACTGCTATGATAATGAGTGAGTTTATTGATGTTATAAAATACATATTATAGCTTTAAAATTTCTTCCGTACTCATTCCTGTTATTTGCGAAATTTGACTTAATTCAACATTTTAATTTTACGTTAAACCGGAATGATATTTATATCTTTAAGCAATTTTAAAAAATCATTTTTTGCTTATTTTTCCTAATGATTTTAAAAATTGGCTCGAAGGTTTTAACCGGTTTACTTCAACCCACCAATCCATAAATTCACTTTCCAGAATAATTTTGTTCCCGAATTTTTGCACATACCGTTCCTTATCCGATTCCGATATATGCATTCGTTTAATCTTAAACGACCAATCATCGCGAACCGCAATAGAATAACCTCCAATAGTTTTATTCTCCTTAAAAAGTTCTATTTTAGTTCTCAAATTCTACTGCATTTGTTGTTAAACAAGGAATGTTCTGCAATAGAATTAATCAATTTATGTGCCAAATTGCGAATGTGTCTATCGCTAACGTAGTGATAGTTATTTCTTGTGCTTATGCGCTGTTTTAAACTTTATGTTTCCGGATAAATCCAATAGTTTTTTTAACCAATTACCCAATAATGCAAGATATAAAATAAAGCAGCCAATCCATATTACGGTAATATTAAACCAAAAAGTATCAAAAGTATGTCCTAAAAATCGTTTTTCCGACACATAAAATTGTGCTCTTCCAAAATTTGAAACAGGTTCCATAAAAACAGGGTCTTTTTTTTGGATAAATTCACCGTCAACTTCAATGATTTTTTTCATCTCCATTTTATTCAGAACAATATCTGAAAGGCTTTTATTATGATTTTCCAATTGTAATCGATAAACGGCATCTTTTCCTATTTTTTTCACCAATTTTTTGAACTTTTCATCTTTTTTATATCCTGCCTCAATAGCTAATTTATTAAAAATTGTTTTTATGCTGTCCAAATAGCTTTTAACATCTTTTGCCGATTCAAAAAGTAATTCTTTTTTTTCAATACCGGTAAGTACGGGTACAGCTATATTTTTAATTTCTTTTGATTTAGAAATTTTTTGCAGTTCATGATTAATCAGCCGGATTGTATATTCAATATTTTGTAATTTATTTTGTTTTACTTGAAGGAGCACCCTGCTCAAACGTGTATCTATTTCTGATGCCCAATAGGCTGATTTGTAAGTATATCTGCTTTTTGCTTTTTCTTCTTCAAAAAACAGTTTTTCAAATTTATTTTTTTTAAATTGTTCCACAGCAATAGTTTCGTATGCCCAACGCGAAACCATTAAATCACCAATTAAAGGAACATATTTCTTGGAAGTTATACTGTCGTGCAAATCTTCAAATTTAACCATTGCCCCACCTAATAAAAGCTGAGGCACCAAAATAAAAGGTATTAAAATATAGATATTTACAACCGAGTTTAAGGCAGCAGATATATTTAACCCGATTAAATTAGCCATGGCAGCGGTTGAGAACAGGATTAGCCAATAACTAAACACCATTCCGTTGATATGTAAAATCCAGTTACCGATAATTATGTAGCTGAGTACCTGAATGGCAGACATGATAAATAATACGGCAATTTTAGAATTGATATAACTAAAATGACTTAATTCCAAAAAAGATTCGCGTTCCAATATATTTCTGTCCTTGATAATTTCTTGTGCACTTACTGTAAGTCCTGTAAATAAAGCAACAACAATACTCATAAACAAATAAACCGGTAAATTTTTATTATCGGCAAAAATATAGTTCCCATTGACAAGGTATTTTGTGAAAAATGCCAAGATTACGGCAAGTAATGGTGCTTCCAGAAAATTTATCAGCAAATACTGCCTGTTTGTCAGTTTTGCCATAATATTTCTTAACGAAAAAATCTGAAATTGTTTTAAAATACCCGGTATTTTAAACTGATTTTTAGGTAAATTGCCTTTTTTTAAACTTTCTTTTTTTATGGGAGCTAAAATTTCTTTCGATAAGGCATACCATTCCTCTGGTGTTTTTTTTCGGATATTGGTAAAATGTCCGTATTCATCCACAACTTTTTCTTCAACTATTTCAAGTATTTGCTCTGGATTAACATTTCCGCAAGTCGGACACTCATTTTCTTCGGCATTAATATGATTAATGATGCGTTTAAAATAGGTAATAGATTCAATAGGGTTGCCTTGGTAAATAACATATCCGTATTTGTCCATTACCCAAAGTTTATCAAAAAGCTTAAATATATCCGATGAGGGTTGATGAATATTTACAATAATTAGTTTTCCTTTGGTTGCTTGCTGTCTTAGCAAAAGCATTACCATCTCCGAGTCATGCGAAGAAAGCCCGGAAGTAGGTTCATCAACAAATAGAGTTGAAGGTTCCCTGATTAATTCAAGTGCTATATTCAACCGTTTACGCTGTCCTCCGCTAATGGTTTTTTTTAATGGATTACCTACCTGTAAGTCTTTAATTTCCCATAAATTAATATCTTTTAATGTTTTTTCAACAGTAGCTTTTATTTTATCCTTGCTAAAATCACTAAAACAAAGTTGCGTATTAAAATACAAGTTTTGATAAACAGTCAGCTCTTCAATTAATAAATCATCTTGCGGGATATATCCAATTACTCCTTTTAATTCTTCTTTATCTTGATGAATATCGTAGCCGTTTATGGTAATTTTTCCTTCATCTATCTTAATTTTACCATTTAATACCGATAGTAAAGTAGATTTACCAACCCCACTTCCACCCATTATACCAATCATCTGACCGGACTCTTCAACAAAACTGAATTTTTGAACTCCGTTTTTACTGTTTTTAAAATGAAAACTTATTTCATCAGCTCTAAAAATAATTTTTGCCTGTGTCGGTGATTGTAAAAAAATACCAACAATATCGCTGTAATAAACCGGAGAAATTTTAGGTCCTTTGATAATTGACCCGTGATCCAACACATAACCCGTATAAGGAATAATATTTTGCCCATGAAGGTAAAGTATGCTTTTACCGTGATAATTAAAAAAATAAACATCATGCGATTCAATACGCAAAACAACTATTTCTCCTTCCAAGTTTTCATTTTCTAAATAGCGGAACGAATCTTCTTTTTTTGGATTATTCTCGTCAAACCAAAGACCGTCAGATTCAGTTTCCGGATTGTTTCCCGAAATAATTAAAAATGCTTGTTTGTTTTTAATATTTGATAAGTCATTTGTTACCAGTGCTTTTATATGTTCAAATTCCTCTTGTGAGATATTAAACGATTCGGCAACTGTGGTAATAAAATCAAGTTCGGACTCAGAAATAAAATTGTCTTCATTAACAAATTCTATCAGACGCAATAAAACAATAAATTTATCTTTTTGTTGAAGATTTTCATTGATTTGCTGTGCAATTTTTAATACTCTAACAGAGCTTAATGCTCCACGTTTTCTTCCTTTTACACTCGATGATTTATCTCTTTGGTAAAATTCAAGATAATTTTCAAATACCCGAAGATACTCATGATATTGTGCGGTATTTAACTGTTTTTGCAGAAAGCTTTTAACAATATCACGTGCTTTATCTGAAATGGAAACATCGCTAAAATTAGAAATTATGGCAAACAGATGAACAAGGGCATTAATTATGGATTCACTCATGATTTCAGCTTACGATTTGAAGCCATAAAAATAATAATTTTTTAATGAAAGCAAAGTTTTGAACATAGTTGCAGATTTAAGGTAAATTACAAACTCTCCATAAACATCTTTATCGTATGAAAATAACTTTCTCTGTTAAATTCATACAGTAGGTTATGTTCCCCTTCGGGGAAAAGTTTTAATAATTTCGGCTCATTAGCCCATGCATAAAGTTTTTTTGCATGTTCAACAGGCATAATCCTGTCTTCGTTGGAGTGCATGATTAAAGTGTTGCCTTTATAGTTTTTTAACATTTTTTGTATGTTGAAATACTTTAAAACCTCAGTTCTTAATTTTTTTTCTGTGGTATCAATATCTTCAGGACTGACCCTCCGGCTTAGTCGTTCATAAAAATCTGCAATCCCGTTATCAATAATTAGTCCTTTTATTTTTTTAAAACGTGTTACAACATTCAAGGCATAGAGAGAACCTAATGAACGCCCAAATACTGCAATCTTTTCATGAGCTGTTTTACTACCACCTATAATTGCATTTGAGTCTTCTAAAATATTAATCAAAGTAGCATAGCCCTCAGATAATGAGTAACCTCTGTATTCGGCAATTAATACATTGTAGCCCATTTTATCAATTTCTTTCACAAAAACATCCAAATAATCAGCAACAATCTCACTACTTGCATGAAAAACAACAATCATTTTTCCATCAGGGTGATTCATTAAGCGATAACATGACAATTTATTTTTTTCAGACTCCAACCAATAAGGCGAATCAAATTGCTTTTCTCTAGGAAATAAAAATCGCTTATTTACTGTTGATTCTTCTAATAACGAAACAGCCATTGATTAATTCTTTACAAATTTTTAGCAAGATACAAAATTAATTATTAAAATCTAAATCATACTTCAACGTCTCTGAAAAAATAGGCTAAGATTCCACCCGCTATAAATCCAAACAAATGTCCTTCCCATGATATTCCCGCCTGACCGGGCAATACTCCCCAAATAATACCGCCGTACATAAAAAATACAAATAAGCCCAGTATTAACGATTTTAAGTTTTTTTTAAAAACTGCACTTAAAATAAAAAAAGATACCAAACTAAAAATTACACCACTGGCGCCTACATGCACCAAACTTCTTCCTAAAATCCACACCAAACCATTTCCTATGATTATGGATAATGCCAAAACACGCCAAGCAATTCGTTCATAAAACCAAAAAAGTCCGGTAAGCAATATTAATAAAGGCATTGTATTCGACATAATATGTGCTAAGTTTAAATGTAGAAAAGGAGCAAACAGTATTCCTTTTATTCCTTCGCTGCTACGAGGTAATATTCCAAAAGAGGTGAAATTAACCGGAATTATCAGGTCAATTATAAAAATTACCCATAAAAGCGAAACAATAGACATTGCTGTAACCAAACTTTTTTTCATAATAATGCAACAATTTATGATAATTTGAGGTCAAAATAATACAGTATAAAATATTTTTTTTAAAAAACGAACAATATCTGTTAACAAAAATAACTTTTTTTCGTATAATAACTATAAACCGATTGTTTTTAAAACAAAAAATAAGTAAATTTATACGAGTAAATTTTACAATTTCCTGAACTAATTAGAAAGTGGTATTAATCGTTCATGTCATTTTAAAACAACACGAAAACATTGCATAATGAAAACTTTAAAAATGCTTCATTTCAGGCTTCTTTTATCATTAATTTTTTTAAGCACTTTGTCGGTGCTTAATGCGCAGCCTAATGTTACATCACTTACAACCAATTTAAATCCTATTACAGATGCTGATAATGGCAGTAATTTTACGGTAACGGTAGTCTTTGATCAAAATATGAATACTACAATAAACCCGACTATTTCTTTTCCCATTGAGGATCCTTCGCTCACAATTTCTACTTCCGCGCAGTTTTGGTCTTCTGCCACTACTTATGTCGAAACGTTTAACATAAGCGATGCCAATCAAGAATTGGCAAATATTGACATATCAGTAAGCGGTGCGCAAGACCCTTTGGGCAATCTTCAGAATAATTATACGCAGGCAGATGTTTTCAGTATTGATATGTTACAGCCCACGGTTACCAATGTTGCCTCTAATTTAGCTACTATTGCCGATGCTAATGCCGGTAACGGTACTTTTTCAATATCTGTTACATTTAGCGAAGCTTTAAATACAGGTATTGCACCTACAATAGCCTTTAATACTGCCGGTGAAGATCCTGTTGCTGCAGGTGTTTTATCCAATCCATCAGGAGCTTGGTCGGGGGGAAATACGGTTTATACACTTACTTATGATGTAACAGACAATGGAACAGATATGTTTAATGTAGATGTAGATGTTTCCGGTGCCCAAGATGCTGCCGGTAATACACAAGCTGCCAATTACGATGCAAATAATTTATTTTCTATAAAACTTTCTAACCCAACGGTTACTCTTGCCACTACCAATTTAACAACAATTACTGATGCCAACGCAGGAGCCGGTACTTTCTCAATTACGCTATCATTTAGTGAAACAATGGATGGTGTAAATAATCCGGTAATCTCTTTTCCTGATGCTGGTGCTCAAACTACATTAATTACCAACAGCAATTCATGGAATGGTGCTGTAAATCAATTTACGCTTGCATACACCGTTACTGATAATAACGAAAATATTGCAAATATTGATATACGTGCTATTAATGCCAGAGATACATATGGTAATTTAATGCAACAGTATGATGAGCTCGATAAATTTAATATGGATATGCAAAACCCTGCAGTAATTGGTTTTACTGCAAGTGCTAATCCTATTACGGATGCTAATGCAGGAACAGCTACTTTTACTTTTACAATTGATTTTAATGAAAATATGAATACCGGTGTAAATCCGGCAATTTCTTTCCCTACTGCCGGCGAAGATCCGTCAATAAATACAATGACGTTTAATTCCGGCACTTGGTCTTCTGCAACACAATATATTGCCAGTTACGATGTATTCGATGCTGACGAGCTTATTTCAAATATTGATGTACGTGTAACTACTGCACAAGATGCTGCTGGAAATACACTTACACAATACGATAATGCGAATTATTTAAATGTTGATATGCAAAACCCCACTGTGAGCTCTATAAGCACCAATCTAAACCCTATTGTTGATACCGATGCAGGCAGTAATTTTACTATTACTATAATATATAGTGAAAATATGAATACAGGTGTTGCCCCTACAATATCTTTTCCTGCTGAAAATCCGGGCAGTACCCTTTCATTTACATCAGGTACATGGACAAATAATACAACTTATGTAGCAACATACAGTATTACAGATAATGATCAATTATTGACAAATATTGATATTGCAACCAGCGGTGCGCGAGATGTTGCCGGTAATACACAAGTGGCAAATACTCAGGTTGATGTGTTTAGTATAGATATGGTTGCTCCTACTGTTACAGCTATAACACCCGTTCCGGTAACCATTACAGACGCTAACACAGGTGCAAATAATTTTGTGCTTACTATTGATTATAGCGAAGCGATGAATACAGGAACAAATCCTACTGTATCGTTCCCAACAGTAGGAGAAGACCCTACGGCAACAATTACATTTTCATCGGGAGTCTGGAATACTACTACACAATATGTGGCAACTTATAATGTAACTGATAATAATGATAATATCCTGAATATTGATGTTCAGGTATCAGGTGCAGCAGATGCAGCCGGAAATATCCAAACCAGTCCTCTTAGTGTTAATATTTTTTCAATAGATATGTCCAATGCTACGGTAACAAGTGTTACGCCAAATGTAGGTACCATTACTGATGGAAATGTGGGAACAGGAACCTTTACTTTAACAGTGGTTTATGATAAAAATATGAATACCGGAGTAAATCCTGCAATTACCTTTCCTACTGCAGGAGAAGACCCTTTGGCAAATACATTAGTTTTTAACTCGGGAACTTGGACAAATGCAACTACCTATGTTGCTTCTTATGATGTACTAGATGCAAATGAAACAATATTAAATATTGATATAGATGTTTCCGGTGCACAGGATGCAGCAGGGAATACCCAAACAAATTACAGTACAATCAATAATTTTAATATCGACACACAAAATCCTTCAGTAAGTTCAATTACAACTAATCTTAATCCTATTACAGAAGCCGATGCCGGCAGTAATTTTACAATTACGGTACTATATGATGAAGATATGGACACAGGTACAAATCCTGCAATATCTTTTCCTGTCGAAAACCCCGTAAGTACTTTATCTTTTAGCTCAGGAGCTTGGTTGGCAGATAACCGCACTTATGTAGCAACATACAGTATTACAGATGCCGATCAAGAAATGGCAGATATTGATATTCAAGCAAGTGGAGCCAGAGATTTAAATAATAATACGCAAGTGGTATATACATCAGTAAATACTTTCAGTATAGATATGGCAACACCTTACTTAAATCTGGTTTCTATAACATCAAATAATGTCAACAATACAAGCCTTGCCAAGTCTGGCGATATTATTACCATTAGCTTTACCGCAAATGAAACTTTATCGGCTTTGCCTACGGCTACTATTGCAGGGCAAACAGCCACAGTTACCAATACCGGAGGCTTAAATTATACTGCAACCCGTACATTAGACGGTTCGGAAACTGAAGGTCTTTGTAATTTCAATATTGCATTTAGCGATGCAGCCGGTAATCCCAACACGGCTACAAATACTGATATTACCGATGCTTCAAGTGTTACCATAGATTTTACGGCACCGAATAATCAAGATGCCGTGTTTAGTCCATCAGTTACCCAGTATGGCGGTTCAGCGGTTGCCATTAATTCATCAGGTGATAGTAATAATAAGGTATGGTTTGCTCCTGCCGGTCAAACGGCAGAAACTGATTTTACTGCCGGGCCTACAATGACACAAGCAGCCAACGGAACAGCTGCTTCTATATTAGCACCGGCAAATGAAGGAACTTATTATATTTATGTTATTGATGAAGCGGGAAATGTATCCTTGCCGTCAACAGCTACCCTCACGGTGAATAATGTTCCGCAACTAGCCAATATTGAAACAGGAGCATTGCGTTATGTGGAAGGAGACGGACAAGTAGCCATAACATCTACTATTGACGTATTTGATGATTTAAACAACATTGTAAGTGCAACGATACAAATATCAGGGAATTATCAAAACGGCGAAGATGTTTTAGCATTTGTTAATACAGTTAATATTACAGGAAATTGGGATGTAGCCTCCGGTACACTGACGCTTTCCGGTGCTGATACAAAGGCAAACTATCAAGCTGCCTTGCGTTCCGTAACCTATGAAAATACATCTGCAACACCCAGTAATTTAACACGAACGGTTAGTTTTACCATTAACGATGGTACCTACAACTCCAATACAGAAACAAGAGATATTAACCTAACACCGGTTTTGACAGTCCCCGGAGATTACCCAAGCATACAGATAGCTATTGATAATGCAATTAACGGGGATCGGATTGTTGTGGCATCAGGAACATTCACCGAAAATATCAATTTCAATGGTAAAGAAATAGAAATTATCGGCAATGGTCCGGGAAATTCGATAATTGATGGAGGGGCTGCCGGTTCGGTAGTTACTTTTGCCAATGGCGAAAGCGCTAATTGTCTTTTACGGGGCTTTACCATTCGCAATGGCACAGGTACAAATATTAATTTAGCTTTACCATACGGCCCTCAAACTAATTATGGAGGTGGTATTTTCATCAATGGGGCAAGTCCGGGACTTGAAAATCTTATTGTTGAGAATAATTCCGTTGCAATAGATGGTGAAAATGGTGGTTCCGGAGGTGGTTTATATATTGGCAATGGATCAAACGTACAGTTGAATAATGTAACGGTACGTAATAATACCGCATCTCGATATCAAGGCGGCGGAATGACTATTGAAAATTCAAGTGTAACATTCAATACGGTAACCATTACCAATAATACAACCGGTAATTACGGAGGAGGAATTTCTGCACGCAACGCCAATTTAGATTTCACCGACCTTACTATTACCGGAAATTCAGCACCCGGACCTAATGGAATGGGAGGAGGAATGTTTTTGATAAACTGTACCATTAATTTTAATAATGTAATCAGTAACAGTAATACGGCGAATATTCGTGGAAACGGCATATGTACTTATTCAACACCTATGATAACAATGGGTACACCCAATAACATTACTGATCAATACACGCCTTTAGATTAAGCTTACATACTTGCCCTGAAAGGGTTTTAAACCCTTTTCGGGGCTTATTTGCTCATTACTTAACTTTCGTAAGTTCTATACTCGGCTTGCAATAAGGTATTAAAATTTATTAATTTGATAACTTTTGATTATTATTGATTAAATTTTCTGCAAATGAATCTATTTCTAACTTCAAATAATTCAGACTTGTATTAAATTTCCCCTTAATAATTTCGTAAACACAGGCTGAAAGCCTTATTTATTTTAACCCAATGGCAACGCCTTGGGGCTTGGAAATAAATAAATTATATACGCACTGTAAGTGCAATTTAACTTAGCCTTTCAGGTTGTATTCTATCTATACGCTAATTTCTAAACGTTTTGAAGTCCGTTGGACGTTCAAAAGTTTCAAAAACTTCAAATCGTCCGGTAGGACATTTGAACGTTTTAATAAATTCAGAACAACTGACTCATATACTTTTATGATATTGATAATCAATATAAAATGGTGTATCAGATTGGATTTAAGAATGAATCCCGTTCAGCACCAAAGATAGGTGCGGGATACAAACCTTTTTTATCCGCAGATTAATAGGATTTACGCAGATTTTTACTTCGCAAAATTTATTTTTGGGATTCATTTTAATTCACTTTGAGTTAGTTGTTCTAAAGGTGGTAAAAAAAATAAAAAATCTTATTTTTATTGTGCAACTAAAAAAACACTTCAATTGTCTATCTGATTAGAGAATGAACATACTATTTTTTAATATTTTAAGTTTATTTTATTGATACTATTGTGAAATATATATTAATATTTATTTTTGGTATCAAATTTGGAAAATTAAAATCGAATTAATTCAAAAAAATACAGCTGTGGAACAAATTAATTTTTTTCGAAAAAGATTTTTATTACTTTTTATTTTAACATTTATATCCTGGACTTTCAGTATTGCTCAAAATGCCGGACCCGATCAGGATGTAGCATGTAGTACAGCCACATTAGGTGCTTTAGATGCTTCCGGTTTATGGACAACTTCCGGCAGTGCTACAATCACAGACCCTACCAATCCAAATACTACAGTTACCGGATTAGTTCCCGGAGCAAATACTTTCACCTGGACAGTTGGTGGTAATTCTGACAATGTAGTTATTACCTATTATCTGGCAAATGCCGGTGCTGATTTACCTAATGAATGTTCCTCAGCTGTCCTTGCAGCTTCAAACCCTGCTCCCTTAACAGGATACTGGTCGGCAGTTCCCTTAGGAATTGTCTTTGATAATTCTACCAATCCCACAGCTACTGTTTCAAACCTTCCTGTAGGTTCCACTAATTTAACTTGGACAATTACCAGCGGGGCAGGCTGTTCCAATTCTGATGTAATGTCGGTTACTAATAACACTCCTGTTGCCAATGCAGGTACTGATGCAGAGGCTTGTAACAATAATAGCATACAATTGAATGCTAACGATCCCTCTTCGCAAGGAGCCACCGGACAATGGTCAGTTATAAGTGGTGCGGGTAACTTTGCAGATGCCACATTGTTTAATACTGTTGTATCAGCAATGAATCAAGATAATAATGAATATCAATGGACGGTTACTAGTAGTGCAGGTTGTACCGCATCTGATAACGTGGTTATTACCAATAATACAGTAGTGGCAACAGCCTCAAATCAGGAAGTTTGTGCAACAACTGTCACTCTTGACGGAAATGATCCGGCTACTTTTGGAACTGCAACAGGTACATGGACAACCGTAGGGGGGACCTCTGCTTCTATAACTACTCCAAACCAATATAATACCGGTGTAACAGGTTTAGACCCTGATGCCAATCAATTTCAATGGGAACTAACAAAAGGTTCTTGCTCCGATGCTATAACCATTACCATTACAAATAATTCAATTACGGCAAATGCAGGTCCCGACCAAAATACCCTTTGTGCTGATAATACTGTTTTAGCCGCAAATACTGTTTCCGGTGCTACAGGACAATGGTCGGTTGTGTCGGGCTCCGGTTCTTTTACGGATAATACTTTGGCAACAAGTGCTGTTTCGGGTTTATCAAGTGATTGGAATGAGTTTACCTGGACACTTACTAAAGGGTCTTGTACAAATGCCGACAATGTTAGAATAAGAAATATTTTACCAAATACAGCCGATGCTGGGCCTAATCAAAGTGTTTGTGGAACAACTGCTTCTTTATCGGGCAATGCTGTAACAACACCAAACTCAGCCGGAATTTGGACGGTGATTAGTGGTGGAGCTATTGTTTTTGTTGATGATACTGACCCTAATACGAATATAGATGGTTTAGCCAATGGAGATAATATTTTAAATTGGAGAATTTATTCTACTATTGATAATACTTGTTATACCGAAGACCAAGTTACCATTACTAATATTAGTTTAACCGGTGTTACGGCTGGACCTGACCAAAATGTTTGTGGAACAACAGCAACACTGGCTGGATCTGACCCCGGTTCCGGTTCCGGATTATGGACTTTAATTTCCGGTTCGGGTTCACCTACTTTTCCTACACTTAGCAACACACCTGTTACTGGTTTAGGTCAAGGACCTAATACATTTGAATGGACAGTTACCGGTGGTTCGTGTAGTGGGTCTGATCAAGTGATTATTTATAATGATTTCCCTTCAACAGCTAATGCAGGTGCTGATGGAGAAAGTTGTGATGGAACTTATGTTTTGGCTGCAAACGCCCCTGTTATAGGTACCGGAATGTGGAGCTCAACAGCATTAGGTCCTGTTTTTTCAAACAATACCGTGTTTAACACTACGGTTTCTAATTTGAATAATGGAATTAATACATTAACTTGGACAATTACCAACGGTGCTTGTAGCGATGCCGATGACGTAGTGATTACTAATAATACGGTTACTCCTCCAAATGCCGGTGCTGACCAACAAGCCTGTACCGATACATATACTTTGGCCGCACAGGATCCTATCGAGGGTACAGGGCAATGGTCAGTGGTTACAGGTACGGCTACATTTGCCGATGCTACCTTATTTAATACTTCTGTGGTGGTACAAAGAGGCGACAATCAATTAAGGTGGACCGTTACAAAAGGTTCTTGTTCTGCCTACGATGATGTTGTAATATCTAATTACAGTGTTACTGCCAGTGCCGGATTGGATGATTATACTTGTGATGGTACATTTACTTTACAAGGAAATAATCCGGCATCTCAATATATTGCTATTCCGGGCATTAATGCAACAGGTACTTGGACAACAACAGGACCTGCAAATATTGCCAATCCAAATATCTATAATACAGCGGTTTCTAATTTAAATACGGATGCTAATACTTTTACATGGACAATTGATAATGGATCTTGTTCGGCATCGGATGATGTTGTTATTAGTAATGATATGCCAACATTGCCTACTATTTCTACTAATGATACTACTTTTTGTGGGGTTGATTTTTTAAATGCAGACAATGGAGATTCTTATTCAAGTATATTTAATGCTTTGCATGCAAATGCTCCGGATTATTTAAGAGGTGGAGTGGGAGAAACCGGTGTATGGACACAAATTGCCGGTAGCGGAACTTTCTTGGATCCATCTACAAGTCCTGATATGAGAGTAGATAATCTTGCTCAGTATGCACAGTTGACAGGACCGGATTATTGGAGTTTAAATCCAACAGTGAATACTTTCCGATGGACAATAACTTATAAAAATTGTACTTTATATGATGAAGTAACTATTACCAATGCAGCTCCAAACTTAGCGGATGCAGGACCTGATCAAAGAGTTTGTTTTGATGAAGCTAATTTAAATGCCTTAGATCATGGCAGCAGAGCACAAACTCATGTTTGGACAGAAAGTGCCCCCGGTGGAAGTGGTGCAGTAATTGACGATCCAAATGCATTTAATTCCTATGTTTATAGTTTACAATCAGATACTACTACTTTCCGTTGGACAAAAACAAATGTGATTAATGGTATAACTTGTCTGGTGTGGGATGAGACACAAATTATTAAAACCAATAATACAGGTCGTCCTAATGCAGGGCCAAATCAAATTCTTTGTGCAACAGAAGCTGATATGTCTGCTTCACCTGCTGATATAGGATTTCCTGCCACCGATGTTGTTTCAGGACAATGGTCTGTATTACTTGGTACCGGTAACTTTGCCGATATTACAGATCCAAGTACTCATGTAACCAATCTTGCCTATCAAACGAATATTTTCCGCTGGACAGTTACAAATACTACCCAAAACTGTATCGCTACAGATGATGTAAATATTACAAATGCCTTACCTTCCAATGCTAATGCAGGACCCGACCAATATGTATGTACAAATACTGCCCTGCTTTCAGCTGACAGACCAACAAGAGGAACCGGCGAATGGTCTGTAATTGGTGGTGGTGGTACTATATCTAATACAACATGCCAGAATTTTTCTTGTAATGTTTATGTTTCCAACATGGGAACCGGCAAAAATACCTTCCTTTGGACAATGTCAAATTCATATACCGATCCTGCATCTGGAGAGACTAAAACCTGTACTTTAACGGATGAAATTCAGGTGTGGAATAATCAAGTTACTGCCGAGGCAGGTTTAGATCAAACGGTTTGTGTGGATGATGCTACACTTTCTGCAACTGCACCCGGTATTGGCGAAACCGGACAATGGACAGTAACCGGTGGTTCCGGTATTGTTGCGGATATTTCGCTTTATAATTCTACGGTTTCAAATTTGAGTCCAAATGTGAACACTTTCCGTTGGAGACTCTCCAATACTTATTGTTCGGATGAAGACTATATGACGATAATAAATAATAATCCTACGAATCCTTCTGTAAGTGTACCTTCAACGGATATTTGTGTTGATTATACTCAAATTAATGCCAATAATCCTACTAATGGAACAGGTTTGTGGACTGTTACAACCGGAGGGGGTACTATTGCAAATCCTACTTTGGCTTCAACAACGGCTTCAGGCTTAATTGTTGGTTTGAATGAATTTACTTGGACAATAACCAAGAATGCTTGTCCCGAGAGTGCAACAGTTCAAGTTTATAATAAATCCGTAACAGCTGATGCAGGTACTGATATTGATAATATTTGTGGTGTAGAACCTGCCATATCTTCTGTTAATCTTGCGGCAACATCACCCAATTACACAAATGGTGAAAGTGGTACCTGGACAGTTGTTACAGGCGTAGGTACTGTAAATATAGTTGACCCTACTGCTTTTAATACGCAAGTTACTGGGATGGATGATGGTATAAATACTTTCCGTTGGACAATTACAAATGGAACTTGTTCAGCTGATGACATGGTTGATGTTCATGTATATATTCCAACTACTGCTGCAACCAATCCTGACAGGGAAGTTTGTGCCAGTTTAACAGATGTGGAAGTTTTAACAGCAAATCCACCAGACCCGGGAAGAGGTACAGGTACTTGGACTTTGGTTTCAGGAGGTGGTGCTATTGCTGATCCCACTTCCAATGTTACTAATGTTACCAATCTTGGATATAACGAAAACCGTTTTCGTTGGACAATTGATAATAATGGATGTACATCAACGGATGATATAATACTTACTAATAATTATGTTATTGCTGATGCAGGACCTGATCAATCAATTTGTACAGATGTTACTACCTTGGCAGCAAATGATCCTACTGTGAATGATGTTTCCGGATTGGCACAAGCATCCGGTAAGTGGACAGTGGTACAGGGTTCAGGCGTTTTTGTAAATGATACACAGTATGATACACAGGTTTCCGGTTTAAGTACTGCTGTCACCAATATATTGAGATGGACAGTTTCTAAGGGAAGTGGTATTTGTTCTGTTTATGATGACGTTTCCATTATTAATAATGAATTTACAGTTACTGCAGGTGTTGATCAAACAGTTTGTAGTGATAATGCAACTTTAAACGGACAACAGCCCGGTGCAAACCAAACAGGATTATGGTCACTTCAAAGTGGGGGTGGTTCTTTTGTTTCAGCTACATTGTATAATACTCAGGTAGTCGGTTTGTCTATTAATCCAAATATTTTTAGATGGACGGTTACTAATACTACACCCGATAATTGTAGTGCTAATGATTTGGTTACTGTATATTATAATAAGGTAGAAGCTAATGCCGGTAGTGATGATCGGATATGTACAAATACTACTAACTTAAACGGCAATCTTCCTAATAGTGGTACTTCCGGTAATTGGGTGGCTACTTTTGGTGGAGCTTCAATAACTACACCTTCCAGCAATACAACCGCTGTTACCAACTTAGGTACGGGGCAAAATACTTTTGAATGGACGGTTAGTCGTACAATGAATGGGCAGTACTGTGAAGCAAAAGATTATGTAAATATCTATAATGATACGCCTACAACTGCTTTAGTTGAAGCAGATAAATCAGTTTGTGATGATTTTAGTACCTTAAATGTTGTAACAACACCTACAATTGGTACAGGTATTTGGTCTGCCGTTGATAATGTAGCTACTATTGATAATATTTCAAGCTTAAATGCCAATGTAACCGGATTAAACTTAGGAATCAATACTTTCCGGTGGACAGTTACTAATAATGCTTGTTCCAGTGCTGATGATTTGGTTATAACTAATAATAAAGTTGTGGCAAATGCAGGAATTGATAAGTTAACAGGATGTACTAACAGTACTACGCTTTCCGGTAATGATCCCTCTCTTACTCAAGGTACAGGATTATGGATTGACTTATCAGGAACCCTAGCTGTAATTAATAACCCTACCCTATATAATACATCTGTTAGTAATTTGGAACAAGGAACCACACAATTCCAATGGACAGTTAGTTTAGCGGGATGTTCTCAAAGCGATATTGTTAATATTACCAATAATCAGATTACTGCATCTGCCGGCGCTGACCAAACAACATGTAATGACTTCTGGCCACATTTAGATGGTAATGATGTTTCTGCTAACGGCACAGGTGTTTGGACTTCAATAGGAAATACGGCAAATATTACAAATGCTACTTTATTTAATACAGAAGTAACAAGTTTAGATGCAGGTATTAATACTTTCCGATGGACAGTTACATCAAATGCTGAAGGCTGTACTGATTTTGATGAAGTTGCTATTAATAATAATGGTGTTAAAGCAACTGTAGGTGCCGATTTTGAAACATGCGATCCTACGATTACTTTAAGTGCAGTTGATCCTGCACCGAATACAGGCTACTGGACACAAACGAGTGGTAATGCTGTTACTATTGCAAATTCCTTGCAAACAAATTCGCAGGTAACTGGTCTTACAGGAGGAGTATATTCATTTACCTGGACCGTGGTAAACGGATCCTGTAACGATGCTGCCACTATGGTGATTACAAATAATACACCACAAGCTGCAATTGCAAGTACAGGAACACCTGAATCATGTAACGGTAGTGGTTCTTTAACGGCTAATGTTCCTGATTATGCTGTTGGGGAAACCGGTATTTGGAGTAAAGTAAATGCTTTGGGTACTTTTGCTGACCCAACTTCAAACAATACTACTGTGTCAGGTATGAAACCCGGAGATAATATTTTTAGGTGGACATTAAGCAAAGGAAATGT
>JAKIUH010000038.1 GCA_021647685.1 Bacteroidales bacterium | reverse complement strand
CTTACGCGGCGTGTGTCCGTTAGGCATATAGGTTTCTTTAAAATTAGGGTATTTTTGTAAGAATCTTCCACTACGTTCCATGTAATAGGCAATAAGTTCTGTCATCGGGAAACCATTGCGGGCATAGTTGATTGCCGGCTGTAAGATTTTTTTCATAGGCATACTGCCAAATTTATCGTGCATGGCAAACCAGCCGGCTACTGCACCCGGAACGGTTACGGGTAAGGGTCCGTAGGCAGGAATTTTTTTATAGCCTTTTTCTTTAAAATATTGCAGTGTTAAATTTTTAGGCGACCAACCGCTGGCATTTAAACCGTATAGTTTTTGCGTTTTTGCATCCCAAATAATGGCAAATAAATCACCACCCACTCCGCTACCGGTAGGTTCAACTAAGCCTAATAGTGCATTGGCAGCAATAGCAGCATCAATGGCATTACCGCCTGCTTTTAAAATATCTAAAGCTACTTGTGTAGCCAATGGTTGGCTGGTAGCCGCCATTCCGTGTTGTGCAATCACTTCTGAACGGGTTACAAAGGGTTTTCCCGTAATACGATCTTGCGCTTTGATTGAACTTGCTAGCAACAAGACAATTAATAATAGATTTAGTTTTTTCATAATCGTTACCTTAAATTTATTTATTGTAAAAATAAAAAAAATTATCTAAGTTTAAAATACGCGATTAACTCATTTAATGAACGAGCTTGCTCACTTAATTCAGTAGCACTGGAAGAAAGCTCTTCTGAAGTAGCTGAGTTTTGCTGAGTAACATTATTCAGTTCTTGAATAGCCTCCATTATCTGATTTGTTCCCGTATTCTGTTCTGTATTAGCAATTGCAATATTTTTTACGAGATTTGCTGTTTTTTGAACTTCAGGCACAATTTCAGAAAGTAAATTTTCAGACTCTTTAGCTAAATTTAAGCTTGTTTCTGATAACACTTGAATTTCATTTGCTGCAAGCTTACTTTTTTCAGCTAATTTTCTAACTTCGGCAGCAACAACAGCAAATCCTTTTCCGTATTCTCCTGCACGAGCAGCTTCCACTGCGGCATTTAATGCCAAAATATTTGTTTGAAATGCAATTTCATTAATTATTTCAATTTTTTCCGAAATTTCATTCATTGCAGATTTCGTTTTTACAGAAGATTCTAAACTTTTCCCCATTTTATCAGCCGCATTAATTGCAATTTTACTTGTAGATTGTGCATTTTGATTATTTTGTTCAATTGATGCAAGCATTTCTTCTAATAATGCTGAAATTTCTTCGGTAGAAGCAGCTTGCTCATTTGCTCCGGACGAAAGTTGCTCAGAAGCAGAACTTACTTGTTGGCTGCTTTTTAATAAATAATTAGAACTTTCGCGAATTGTTCTAATCAATTCATTTATTTTGGAAGACATTTTATTTACTGATTTAAGTACTGTACTTGTTTCATCATTTCCGTTAATTTCAATATTTATTCCTAATTTACCATTGGCAATTTCTTCGGTTATATTCATCATATAACTCAATGGTGTTCTAATACTACGTGATATAATGTATGCAAGAAACAATACTAAGGATGCTACTATAAAGACAAAAAGAAAAGCTCTGAATTGAATTGTTTTGTACAATGCCAAACTCGATTCATAACTACTTTTTGATTCATTTAAATTGATTTCAGTAAATTGATCCATTGCATTACGCATAGGATTAAATGCCTTGTAATATTGGTTATAATAAACTGCTTTTGCTTTGTCAAAGTTGTGATTTTTTAATAATGCAACAATATTATCTGTTTGTAGTACCCAGTTTTTATGATGCTTATGAAATAAATTATCTATGTCCTGATATTTTTTATTTTCTTGAACCATGAATTGTTGTTTAAACTTTTCATACCTCATTCCCACTTGTTCTTTATTTTCATTGATTGTTGAAATGAGTTCATTTAACTTATTGGTTTCATGATTACCCTCATCTAATGCCTGACTCAAAGCCAGATTAGACTGATAAGCATCTCTATCTGCTTCAATTAAATAGTCAATACTTAATAAATGTATCGTGTAAATAGCTGTTAATTCCTCGCGTAAAGTTTTTGTATTAAAGTAAATATACAGTGCATTGATAAATAACATTATGATTACTAATACAAAGGCAAACATCAATCGTTGACTGATTTTTATATTATTAATAAAGTTCATTTTATAAGATAATTTGTTTAGTTAATTATAGTTATGTAAAGATGGTTGGGGATAAAGCATCTAAATTACTTATTTTCCAACATTTTACAAAAAAAATGCAAACTAAAGTTTATATTCACTCACTTTACTATTAATGGTATAGACTGGTAATGATTAATAGCAAACTGTTTTATGATAAATTAAGCTACAGAATTAATCATCAGTAATATTTTGCAATAATTGGCGATATACATTAAACATCTTGGATTTGGATACAAAACCTATGTATTTTCCTTTATCGATAACCGGTAAATTCCAAGCATTGGTTTCGTTAAATTTTTTCATTACGGCATCCATAGTGTCGGTCATGCGTATAAATGCCGGTGGGGACGCCATTAAATTGCGTATTTTAATTTCATGATACAATTCGGTATGGAACATTATTTCACGAACATCATCAAGGGTAACTACTCCTTCCATAAAACCGTTATCATCTATTACAGGAAAGAGGTTTCGCTTTGATTTTGCTACTGCTTTAACCAAATCACCTAAATCGCCGTTTACATTTACAGCAACAAAATTATTTTCCAACACGGAATGTAATTTCATCATGGTAAGTACGGCTTTGTCTTTGTGATGAGTAATAAGCTGTCCGCGAGCAGCTAATTGTTCTGTAATAATTGAATTGTCGCGAAAACTTTTGGCAGTAATAAACGAAATGGTACTGACAATCATCAGCGGGACAATTAACTCATAACCAAAGGTTATTTCAACAATCAAAAACAAAGCGGTAAGTGGTGCGTGTAGTACTCCGCTTAAAACACCGGTCATTCCGATCATGGTAAAATTTACCAAAGACAAGTGCACACCGATATCCAAAAAATTAATTATAGCAGCAAATAAATAACCGGTTAATGCTCCTGTAAACAGAGAAGGGGCAAAAATACCTCCTATCCCACCCGCTCCTATTGTTAATGCTGTGGCGACTACTTTTAACAATATCATAAAAATAAAAGCCAAAAAAACAATCCAAACTTTGTCAGTAAGCTGAGGATAAAATGTAAATTCAAATATTGCAATATGATTTTCTTTTAAAAGTTCTTTGATTATATCAAAGCCTTCACCCCATAGCATAGGGAAGAATAGTAGAATTACACCAAATAAGGAACTTCCTGTCAAGTATCTTTTAAAAGTTGATTTTATACTTGAAAAATATTTTTCGAACCATAAAAAAATTAAGGTAAAATAATTGGCAATGATACCTGTGATTAATCCGAAAAGAATATAAAAATGAATTAAAGAAACATGAAAAGTTTCTTGTATTTGAAAATCGAATAAAACGCCCGTAGGATAAAATATTTCGGTGATAATGGTACCGCTAACCGAAGCAATAAGCAGTGGAATTAAAGAAAAACGAGTTAAGTCAATTAAAAGTACTTCCAAAGCAAAAACGACTCCTGCAATAGGGGTATTGAAAATTGCAGATATCGCACCTGATGAACCGCAAGCCAGCAATACCGTTACTGTTTTGTAATTAAAATGAAAGATTCTGCCCAAATTGGAACCTATGGCTGCTCCCGATGAAATAATAGGAGATTCCAGTCCTACTGAACCTCCAAAACCGGCTGTAAGAACTCCTCCCAACATAGAAGAAAACATTTTGTGGGTGCGCATTAGACTGTTATTTGCAGAAATGGCATATAAAATTGAAGAGATATTATGCTTTATTGCATCTTTAATAATAAAACGTTTTAAAATCAATGTAAGCCCTATACCTACCGAAGGCAAAATTAATAGTAAGAAAAATAAAGTTTTGGAATCACCGATGGTATAATCAATTAATAATCTGCGTAAATAAAATACCGATACTTTAAGAACAAGTGCTACCAAACCTGCCAACATACCTATAATTGCCGATAAAATCAATATAAAGGTGGTTTCCTTCATATTTTTCATCCGCCAGCGGTATATTTTTGCTAATAAACGGTTGGTACGCATTAATGATTAGGAATATTTGATGCTTTAAACTACAAATTTAATTATTTGTATTAGAATATCAATATTTCAGCAATTCTATACCTATTGTTACTATCTACGAATTATTTGCTAATTGTAATTTTAAATTAATATTCTATAAACAACAAACCCCAGCACCAATCAACTAATTAACCAATCAAGCAATCAACCAATCAACCAATCAACCAAAATCTTACGCATTAATTTTATTAAACGATGTCAGTATTCCTTTAATTAAAGATGAACTAAAACCGTTATGCTCCATTTCGTTTAAACCGGAAATAGTATATCCTTTTGGGGTAGTAACTTTATCAATTTCCTGTTCGGGATGTAATCCGTTTTGAATTAATAATTCTGCTGCACCTTTAACGGTTTGATTAGCAATTTGACTTGCTGTTTTGGCATCAAAACCAATTTCAATACCTCCTTGAACCATAGCACGAATAAAGCGCATTACAAAGGCAATTCCACAGGCTGCCAATACAGTAGCCGCATCCATCATTTCTTCATTCATAAATACTGTATCGCCTAAACCCGAAAATATACTTTTCATCAACTCTTTTTGTCCGTTGCCGGCATTGGGAACCGCTATGCAGGTCATGGACTCGTTTATGGCTATTGCCGTGTTTGGCATGGCTCGATAAACCGGAATGTTATGTTTTACAATACTTTTTATATGCTCTATAGATACCCCGCTTACCATTGAAACCATAAGGTGTTTTTCATGGATATATGGTGCAATTTCTTTAAGTATATCATCTATTTTATAAGGTTTTACACATAATAAAATAACTTCTGAATTTTTAACGGCTTCCTTATTATCAGCACTTGTATTTATACCTAATTTTTTTAATTCGTTGAGTAAGCCAACTTTTCTGCGCGTAACAATGATGTTGTTCGGATAAAAATTATTTTTTACCAGACCTTTTGCAATAGCAGTACCGAGGTTTCCGCCTCCAATGATTGCGATTTTTGTATTCATATATTAGAAAATTAGTATATTGAATGATTGATAAACTTGGTATGTATTCAATATACTCATTAATAATTTCTATGTGTAGAAATAGCACAGTTCTATAAAGCTGTGCTACGATTTGTTACGGATTAAAAATTCATCAATTCCGATTGCGGCATTTCGTCCGGAAGCAATGGCACGCACTACTAAACTTGCCCCGCTGGCGGAATCTCCGGCAGCAAAAACTTTTGCGTTGGAAGTTTGATGCTTTTCATTGATTTTTATGTTTCCGCGTTGGTCATAAGCTAATTTAAAAGCATCGGCAATATCTTCATGTACAGGTTGAGTAAAACCCATTGCCAATAATACCAAATCAGCTTCAAATTTAATCGGTTTATCCGAAATTATTTTCTTTTTCCACTGTCCGTCTTCTTTAAACCATTCTAATTCTTTCAGCTCAATGTGGGTAATTTTACCATTTTTACCAATTAAGCGTTTGGTTTCCAGACTCCAATACCGCTCACAACCTTCTTGATGCGAACTTGAAGTACGCAGTGTATTCGGCCAAAAGGGCCAAGGATTATCATCGGTTCGGTTTTCGGGTGGTTTAGGTAAAATTTCTATTTGTTTTACACTTTTTGCTTTTTGCCGTATGGCTGTTCCTACACAATCAGAACCGGTATCACCGCCACCGATTACAATTACATTTTTATCTTTTGCCGAAATTTGTTTTTCTTTTGGAATATCAATTCCGGCAATTTTCCGGTTTTGCAGCGTTAAATATTCCATTGCAAAATGTACACCGGACAGTTCCCTTCCTTTTACGTTTAAATCGCGCGGCTTCATTGCTCCAATACTCAGACAAACGGCATCGTATTTATCTAAAAGCTGCTTTGCCGAAATATCTTTACCTACCCAAGTATTTGTTGCAAAAACAATTCCTTCTTCTTCCAATAATTTTAAGCGACGATCAATAATTCCTTTGTTCAGTTTAAAGTCAGGAATGCCAAAACGAAGCAAACCGCCAATTTTTTCATCTTTTTCAAAAACGGTAACACTATGTCCTTTTTTATTTAACTGTGCAGCCACAGATAAACCGGCAGGTCCCGAACCAATTACCGCCACTTTTTTGCCGGTACGTTTTGCAGGCGGATTTGCTTTTACCAATCCCGCAGCAAAGGCTTGTTCCATAACCGATGCTTCGTTTTCGCGTATGGTAACTGCTTCATCATGTATGGCTAACACACATGATTTTTCGCATAAAGCGGGACAAATTCTGCCGGTAAATTCAGGGAAATCATTGGTTTGTTGTAAAATCCGTGCGGCTTCCTCTATATTGCCTCGATATAACTCATCTTGCCATTCAGGCACTTTACTCCCTACCGTACATGCCCAATGACAAAAAGGAATACCGCAATCCATACACCGCGATGCTTGTAACTTACGGTCATCTATATTTAAAGTTTGTTCTACTTCGCCAAAATCGGTAATTCGTTCTTTTACAGGTCGGTATCCTGCTTCTTTTCTTTTTATTTCGATAAATGCTTTTGGATTTCCCATATCTTGATATTTTTTGTTCGTTAATTAGGTACTATTATTCTCAGCTTAGAGCGTTATTATAGTCCGATTATATGTTCAAATATTCTTACGAACGATTTGAAATATTCACAGCTCAGAGAGCTGTGGTACGTTGAACTTTGAAATAGTCACAGCACAGAGTGCTGTGGTATGGACTAATATTGAATTATTTCTGTTTGTGCCTTTTTGATTTTATTGGCAACTTCTTTCAATTTAATTTCATTAAGTACTTTCTTATATTCTAAGGGTAATACTTTAACAAATTTTGAAATATAGTGCTCCCAGTTAATCAATATTTTTTCGGCTAATTTGCTTTTTGTATAAAGATGATGTTTTGCAATCATTGATTGAAGCTCTTTAATATCTTCATAATCGGTTATTTTTGATAATTCAACCATATCCTGATTACAATGAAAAGCAAAATCTTCGTTAATATCTAATACATAAGCAATACCACCGCTCATACCTGCTGCAAAGTTTCTCCCCGTAGCACCCAGCACCACAACTCGTCCTCCGGTCATGTATTCACAA
This sequence comes from Bacteroidales bacterium, assembly GCA_021647685.1. Taxonomy (GTDB): domain Bacteria; phylum Bacteroidota; class Bacteroidia; order Bacteroidales; family NBLH01; genus NBLH01. The sequence continues at coordinate 10,577 of JAKIUH010000038.1, read as the reverse complement.
CCATGATCGCCAAGCCCTTCAACCACAGCCTTTGCACCACTGTTTCTTACCGCAAAACGTTCACCGGCAATACCGTTTACATACAAACTGCCTCCGGTAGCACCATACAGCACTGTATTTCCGATAATTATATTTTTTTCTGCTTGAATATCCGCTTTTTCGGGTGGAATAACTACAATACGCCCCCCTGCCATTCCTTTGCCAAGATAATCATTCGCATCGCCTTCAAGTTTAAAACTAATGCCGTTTACCATAAAAGCACCGAAACTTTGTCCGGCAGAACCATAAAAATATCCGTTAATGGTATTTTTAGATAAACCTTGAACACCATATTTTTTAGCAAGTTCACCTGATAGCATTGCTCCTATTGAACGGTCAGTATTTCCAATTTCTTTACTGAACCATACTTTTTCTTTGTTTTGAATGGCTCTATTTGATAAACGAATCAGCTCCTTATCCAAAACTTGGTCCAATTTATGGTTTTGTTCTTCTATATTGAACAAAGGATTAAATTTTGAAGCTTCGGGGAAATTAATTAATGCGCTTAAATCTAATTTTTTGGCTTTTGGGTGTTCTATGTTTTGGCTTACATGCAGCCAGTCTGCCCTACCCACCAATTCATTAAATTTTCGCACGCCTATTTCTGCCATATATTCTCGAACTTCTTCGGCAAGAAATTTGAAATAATTTACAATATAATCGGCTTTACCAAGATAACGTTTGCGCAGTTCTTTATTTTGCGTAGCAATACCTGCCGGACAAGTATTCAAATGGCATTTGCGCATCATTACGCAACCCAATGTTATCAATGCACCTGTGGCAATACCAAACTCTTCAGCACCCAGCATTGCAGCAATAACAATATCGCGTCCGGTTTTAATTTGTCCGTCGGTTTGTAATTTTACGCGTCCGCGTAAATTGTTTAAGACTAAGGTTTGATGTGCTTCCGCCAAACCTATTTCCATAGGCAAACCGGCATGTTTTATTGAACTGGCAGGGCTTGCGCCTGTACCACCTTCTGTTCCACTGATGGTAATTAAATCGGCTTTTGCTTTAGCGACTCCGGCGGCAATAGTACCTACCCCACTTTCCGAAACCAGCTTAACACTGATTTTTGCTTGCGGATTAACCGATTTTAAGTCGAAAATTAATTGCGCCAAATCTTCTATAGAATAAATATCATGGTGCGGGGGTGGCGAAATTAAGGTAATCCCCGGTAAGGAATTTCTAATTTTACCAACAATTTTATCTACTTTATATCCGGGCAACTGTCCGCCTTCGCCGGGTTTTGCCCCTTGAGCCACTTTAATTTGAATTTCATCGGCATTCACCAAATACTCGGCATCTACACCAAAACGTCCCGATGCAACTTGTTTTATGGCACTTCTTTTACTTGGTTCGTGCAAACGTTTTTTATCTTCACCACCTTCACCGGTATTACTGCGTCCGCCAATTCTGTTCATGGCTATTGCCATTGCTTCATGTGCTTCTTTGCTGATTGAACCAAAAGACATCGCTCCTGTTACAAAGCGTTTCATGATGTTTTCCACAGACTCAACTTCGGAAATAGCTATCGGATTTTTCTTAAAATCCAACATTCCACGTATAAATGTCGGTTTTTGGGTATAACTATCAACAATTTGAGCAAATTCTTTATATTTTTTATAATCTCCTGTTTTAGTAGCCCATTGTAAAAGGGCTATGCTTTCAGGATTCCATGCATGGTACTCTCCATCTTTTCGGAAAGCATAAATACCTTCATGTTTTAGTTGCCCGTTTGTATTTTCATGATTAAATGCTTTACGATGCATTATTTTGTACTCTTGGGCAATTTCTTCCAAACCTATACCGCCAATGCTTGAAGTTGTTCCGGTAAAATATTTATCCACTAAATCTTTACTTAAACCGATAGCTTCAAATATTTGAGCACCGTGGTAGCTTCGTAAGGTTGAAATGCCCATTTTCGACATGATTTTTTTCAAACCTTTACCCACTGCCTTAATGTAACGTTCGCGTGCTTGTGAATAGGTACTGTCGCCTAATTCATCACTTTTGGCAAGTTTACGGATAATAGCAAAAGCTACATAAGGATTAATTACACTGGCTCCATAAGCAAACAATAATGCATAGTGATGAACTTCTCGTACTTCACCTGTTTCAACAATCAAGCCCACCTGTACCCTTTTTTTTACTTTGATAAGATGATGATGAACTGCCGCCACTGCCAATAATGAAGGGATATGAGCCATACCTTCTGAAACTTCTTTATCGGAAAGAATGATAAAATTATTCTTTTCATCAACCGCTTTTTCGGCTTTTTTACATAAATCATTGAGTGCTTTTTCCAAACCGCCTTCTCCCTCATCAACAGGAAATATCATCTGCAATGTAGTATGACGAAAACTTTCGTGTTTTAAGTCTTTAATTTTTCCTAAATCAGTATTGGTGATTAAGGGTGATTTGAATTTAATCAAATGACAATGTTCCGGTGTTTCTTCCAGTAAGTTTCTTTGCACGGAACCAATATAATTGGTTAAAGCCATAACCATTCCTTCGCGTATGGGATCAATGGGTGGATTGGTTACTTGTGCAAACATCTGACGAAAATAATTAAACAATAATTGCGGACGTTTTGCCATTACTGCCATAGGCGTATCATTACCCATTGAACTTAAAGGCTCTACGGATGTTCCAGCCATTGATTTGATTATCAAATTAATATCTTCTTTTGTGTAATCAAATTCTTTTAAATAATGGGTATATTTTTCTCCTAAATCAGAGGAAACTCGTTGTTTTACTTTAATATCCTCCATATCCAAGCGGTGTTCTTTCAACCAGTTGGCATACGGATTACGGCGCGCCAATTCCGCTTTAATCTCTTCGTTAGGAATGATAATTCCTAATTTAGTATCTACTAAAAGAATTTTCCCCGGGCGCAAACGACCCTTTTCTTTAATATCTTCTCCTTTAAATGACTGCACGCCTGTTTCAGAGCCCATTACAATCAAATCATTATTGGTTACCAAATATCTTGAAGGACGCAAACCGTTACGGTCAAGTGTTCCGCCAATGTATCTTCCATCGGTAAACATGATTGATGCGGGACCGTCCCAGGGCTCCATAAAGGTAGAATGATATTCGTAAAAAGCTTTTAGACTTTTGGGTATCGGATTTTTGGCGTTCCACGATTCGGGAATCAACATACTTAAAGCATGTGGTATCGAACGCCCTGTTTGTACTAAAAATTCCAATGCATTATCGAAAGATGCCGAATCGCTTTTGTCCGGCTCAATAACCGGGAAAAGATTTTGCAAATCATCTTCAAAGAGTTCTGATTTGAACAGTGATTCGCGTGCATGCATCCAAAGGCGGTTTCCTTTAATGGTGTTAAATTCTCCGTTATGTGCAATGTAACGGAAAGGCTGCGCCAAGTCCCATGTAGGAAATGTATTGGTGCTGAAACGCGAATGAACCAATGCAATGGCTGTTTTAAAACGTTCGTCTTTAAAATCAAGATAATACTTTTCCAATTGTTCGGGCGTAAACATTCCTTTATAAATGATTACCCGTGAGGATAAACTCGGAATATGAAACATACTTTTTTGTTTCAAACCTGAATTTCTAAGCTCATTTTCAATACGTTTACGGACAATATAAAGTTTGCGTTCTAATTCTTCCTGTTCATAATTTCCGGTAATAAAAACTTGCTCAATATAGGGTTCGGTTGATAGTGCGATTTCACCTAAAACAGAACTGTTTACAGGTACTTGCCGATAAGCAATAAAGCGTAATTTTTCTGATTTAATAATTTTACGCAGAGCATCTTTACACCATTCAGCTTCCTCTCCTATTTTTGGTAAAAAGAGTAAACCGGTTCCGTAAATATTGTTTTCAGGTAAATCATAGCCAAAAGAATCAAAATACTCATAAGGTATTTGCAAAGTTATACCGGCTCCATCACCTGTTTTATTGTCGGCACTTTCAGCTCCTCTATGTGCCATATTGGATAATACTCCTAATCCTCTTTTTAGAATTTCATGCGATTTTTTACCCTTTATGTGGGCTACAAATCCAATTCCGCAACTATCGTGTTCGTTTTGCGAGTTGTACAATCCGTTTTTTTGTGGTAAGTCCATAAAATATCTATTTTGTTTAAACTTGTGTTAGAAATTCGTTTGAAAATTATTAAACCTTACTTTACATTAAGGCATGAGGCTACAATTGCCTTATGAAAGTGTGCAGGAATCAAAAGGGCGGTGCAATAAATAATCAAACTTTTTTAAAACCCCAATCAGGGAAGGAAAAACCTTCATCCTGATTGAGGAAAAACCAAACCTAAAATTAATCAGAAGTAATAAACTCCTTAACCCAATCTCCAACTTCTGTGGTAGATTTTGGATTATCTTTTGAAATATCTTCGGTAACAATTCCGCTGTGCAAAGCTTTATCAACTGCTTTACGTATTAATTTTGCAGCATCGTTTTGTTTTAAATGTTCAAGCATCATAGCAACAGATAATATGGTAGCAAAAGGATTGGCAATATTTTTACCTGCCGCTTGCGGATAAGAACCATGAATAGGTTCAAACAAAGCAAGCCCCTCTCCTACTGATGCAGAAGGTAATAAGCCCATAGAACCGGGAATTACGGAAGCTTCATCCGTGATAATATCACCAAACATATTTTCGGTTAAAATAACATCAAATTGCGAAGGCCACTGTATTAATTGCATGGCAGCATTATCAACAAACATTTTATCCAGCTCAATTTCAGAATATTGTGGCTCTTGAGCTATTTTATCAACGGTATGTCTCCATAAGCGCGAAGTTTCCAATACATTGGCTTTATCTACCAAGCAAACTTTTTTTCTTCGGTTTAAGGCTGTATCAAATGCCAAGCGGGTAATCCGGTCAATTTCTTCTACCGAATAATCCGAGGTATCGTAGGCTGTTTTCCCGTCTTCACTTTTGCCTTTTTTACCAAAATAAATTCCGCCTGTTAGTTCTCTAAATACTACAAAATCAACACCTTTAATCCGGTCGGTTTTAATTGGCGATTTATCGTACAATATTTCATAAGTAGTTACCGGGCGAATATTGGCAAATAAGCCTAAAGATTTGCGTAGTTTAAGAAGCCCTTGTTCGGGGCGCACTTTTGCAGTAGGGTCATTATCGTATTTAGGAGCTCCCACTGCACCCAACAATACTGCATCAGACTTTTTACAACTTTCAATTGATTCATCGGGCAAAGGATTACCGGTTTGATCAATAGCCGTAGCACCAATCAATGCTTCTGAGATTTCTACGGTAAAATTATATTTTTCAGCCGCAGCTTGTAAAATTTTTAAGCCTTGTTCCATTACTTCCGGTCCAATGCCGTCTCCACGTAAAACTGTAATTTTGTAGTTCATATATCTTATCTTTTAAACTGATGTTTTTTCTTCAAGATTTTTATTTAGCAATTCTTTTTCTAATGAATTTTGATTTTCGATGATGTTTAATACTTTTTCAGTTGCTTTTATGGCAGCCTCCGTTTGATCACTTGCTAATCCATGTGTTTTTATTCGTTTTCCATTAAACTCCCAAGTAATAACAGTTTCTACAAGAGCATCCGTTTTTCCGCCGGGGGGAATACTCACAGAATAATCGACCAATGCCGGGCGTTTTTTATCTAGTGTACTGTAAATTTTCCAAAGTGCTTTCATAAAAGCATCGTATTGCCCGTCTCCTACTGAACTTTCCTCATAAGAAATTCCGTCAATTTCTACACTGATATTGGCAGAAGGTTTTAATCCATTGGCTATAGTTAAAGAATAATGTTTGAAAATTATGGATTTTTTAATGTGCTTGTTATCTAAAATATCAGCAATAATGTAAGGTAAATCATCAATGGTAACATTTTCTTTTTTATCGCCTAGTTCAATCACTTTCTCTGTTAAGCGCTTTAACGATTCATCATCAAGCACTAAACCAAGTTCTTCCAAGTTCTTTTTTATATTTGCCTTGCCCGATGTTTTTCCCAGCGCATATTTACGTTCGCGTCCGAAACGTTCGGGCATTAAATTGTTAAAATACAAACTGTTTTTTGAATCTCCATCGGCATGTACCCCGCAGGTTTGTGTAAAAACATTTTCGCCAATCAACGGCTTATTTGCAGGAATGCGCAAGCCGGAAAAAGATTCCACTACTTGACTTACTTTGGTTAACTTGCTTTCGTCTAGGTTGGTTTGAATTTTTAAATGATCATTTACAATACCTATCACGCTTGATAAAGGCACATTGCCTGCACGTTCACCTAAACCGTTTACGGTGGTATGTACTCCGTTGATTCCGGCTTTTATGGCTGCATATACATTGGCTGTAGCCAAATCGTAATCGTTATGCGCATGAAAATCAAAATGAAGATTAGGGTATTTTTCCCGAATGATTCGACAAAACTCATAGGTTTGTTCATGATTTAAAATACCAAGGGTGTCAGGTATCATAAAACGCTCAACAGGCTCTGTTTGTAGAGCATCAATCATAAAAAACACATAGTCACGCGAATTAATCATTCCGTTCGACCAATCTTCGAGGTACAAATTAACTTTAAAGTCTAAACTTTTGGCATAGGCTATTGCTTTTTTTATATCTGCTACATGCTGTTCGGGCGATTTTCTTAATTGCTCGCTTACATGTTTTAAAGAGCCTTTTGACAATAAATTAACAACTCTGGCACCAGCATTATAAATCCAATCAATAGAGTGTGTACCATCAATAAAACCCAAAATTTCAATACGATGCAAGCAATTATTACGTTTTGCCCATTCCGTAATTTTTTGAACAGCTTCAAATTCTCCTTTTGATACACGTGCCGAAGCAACTTCAATTCTGTCCACTTTTACTTCTTTTAGAAGTAATTTAGCGATGCTTACTTTTTCCTGAGGGTTAAAAGACACACCCGTGGTTTGTTCTCCATCGCGCAAGGTAGTATCCATTATTTCAAGTTGCATAGTATATGATTGGTTTTTTTGTGTTTTAGATTAAAGCATTTTAATATTTCGTATGACAATTTAATGCTTTTATAAGTTCTGTAATAGAATAATTTGTTGATTATAAAAAATATGCTCTGTTTTTTTCAAATGCTTCTATTTCATCTTTAATATTTAACAAATAATCAATATCATCGTAGCCTTTCATTAAGCATTCTTTTTTGTATTCGTTAATTTCAAAATGTTCAGCCATACCTCCCATTTTAACCACTTGTTTTTCCAAATCTACTTCAATTTCCAAATCAGGATTTGCTTCAATTTTTTCAAAAAGTGATTTTAAAAATACTTCGGAAACCTGTACCGGTAAAACTCCATTATTTAAAGCATTGTTTTTAAATATATCAGCAAAAAAGCTGGATATAACCCCACGAAAACCATATCCTGCGACCGCCCAAGTAGCATGTTCACGACTTGAACCACTACCAAAGTTTTTTCCAGCAACTAAAATTTGTCCTTTGTATTTAGGATTATTCAAAGGAAATTCCGGTTTTAATTTACCTTCTTTATCGTATCTCCAATCTCGAAATAAATTATCGCCAAATCCTTTTTTATCTGTAGCCTTTAAAAATCGAGCGGGAATAATTTGATCGGTATCAATATTTTCAATATTTACCGGTACACAAGTGGATTTTATTTTAATTAATTTTTCCATAATTTTCTAATGTCTGATTTTAATGTTTTACTATCTGTAAATTTTACAGAAATTCTTTTGGATCCACAATTTTGCCTGTTACTGCAGCAGCGGCAGCTAAAATTGGGCTTGCTAATAATGTACGTGCTCCGGGACCTTGACGTCCTTCAAAATTACGGTTTGATGTCGAAACACTGTATTTTCCTGCCGGAATTTTATCATCATTCATGGCTAAACATGCAGAACAACCCGGCTGACGCATCTCAATACCTGCCTCCTTGAAGATTTTGTCTAAACCTTCTTCAATGGCTTGCTTTTCAACCATTTTTGAGCCGGGCACAATCCAAACCGTAACATTATCAGCTTTTTTCCTGCCTTTTATTATTTCAGCTGCTGCTCGTAAATCTTCAATCCGTCCATTAGTACAACTTCCAATAAACACATAATCAATCTTTCTGCCCATAATAGGCTCTGATTGATGAAAATCCATATACTTCAATGATTTTAGCAATCCGTTTTTCTCGCTATCGTTTTCAAAATCATCAACCGTTGGAATTTTTCCAGTAATTTTAATACCCATTCCCGGATTGGTGCCGTAGGTAATCATTGTGTCAATATCTGAAGCATCAAAGTTGTATTCTTTATCAAATTCAGCATCATCATCCGTATAAAGAGTTTTCCAGTAAGCAACAGCTTTTTCAAAAGCTTCACCTTTGGGTGCAAATTCTCTTCCATTAATATACTCAAAAGTGGTTTCATCGGGTGCAATTAAACCACCGCGTGCGCCCATCTCAATACTCATATTGCAAATAGTCATACGCTCTTCCATCGAAAGTGAACGAATGGTATCTCCGGCATACTCAATAAAATATCCTGTTCCTCCACCTGTTGTAAGTTTTGAAATCAGATAAAGGATAATATCTTTTGCCGTAACTCCTTTATTTAATTTACCGTTTACATTGATACGCATTCTTTTAGGTTTGTTTTGCATCAGACATTGCGTAGCCAAAACCATCTCTACTTCAGATGTTCCAATACCAAAAGCGATAGAACCAAAAGCTCCATGAGTAGCCGTATGACTATCGCCACAAACATAAGTACTACCCGGCAAAGTGATGCCTAATTCAGGTCCAATAATATGAACTACTCCATTTTTAGGATGTCCCAAAGCATATAATTCAATACCAAACTCATTACAATTTTGAGTGAGTTTATCTAACTGATTTTTAGACAACTCATCTTTAACCGGCAAGTGCTGGTTTATAGTTGGTGTATTGTGGTCGGCAGTAGCAATTGTTTGCTTAGGACGAAAAACAGGTACACCTCTTTTGCGTAATCCGTCAAAAGCCTGCGGACTGGTTACTTCATGAATAAATTGTCTATCAATATATAGAACCGAAGGTCCATTAGGAATTTCTTTTACCACATGTGCTTCCCATATTTTGTCAAAAAGTGTTTTTTTGCTCATACTTAATAATTTAATGCTAAAGCATTGTTCATTAAAATTTTACATTTTTTTACCCGACAGAAACAAATATCTGCCGGGCATATTGTTGTTTGTTGCGTTAATAGAAACCGGTTTTATACGATTTCAGATGTTTGATATTAATTATTAATTGTTGCCGTTTCTTTTTGTTCATTTTCAATTGGCACGGCAAAGCCGTTTGCTTTTTCTATGGCATCAATAAATGCTTCCACCGAAGCGGTTATAATATCTGTATTTGCAGAAAATCCATAGTAAGTAACTCCTTTACTTTTTATTTGAACATGAACTTTTCCTAAATCATCACTTCCCCGTGTAATAGCTTGTATTAGAAATTCTTCTAAAATAACTTTTTTCTTTAATATCTTTTTTACTGCGGTAAAGCAAGCATCTATTGGTCCGTTTCCTGTGCTCACACCGGAAAGAGTTTCGCCATTTACATCTAATTGAACAATTGCCGTTGGCAAGGGGCTTGTTCCTGAAATTACTTGTAAATGTTTTAATTTAATTTTATGAGATTTAGCCTTCTGTAAACTCAACATTACCAATAAGTCTTCATCTTTAATATCTTTTTTCTTATCGGCAAGATTTAAAAATTTATCATAAGCTTCGTCTAATTCTTTTTTACTTAATTTAACTCCCAAAATTTCTAAACGATGTTTCAATGCAGCGCGGCCACTACGTGCTGTAAGCACAATAGAAGATTGACTGATACCTACATCCACAGGATCAATAATTTCGTAATTCTCCCGATTTTTTAATACTCCATCTTGATGAATACCGGATGAATGGGCAAATGCATTCGCACCCACAATCGCTTTATTGGCTTGAATCGGCATACCTGTGATTTGGGAAACCAATTTCGATGTATGTACAATTTTGGTGGTATCAATACCTGTTTGAATATCATAGCGGTCAGCACGTGTTTTTAAAATCATCACAATTTCTTCCAATGCCGCATTACCTGCCCGCTCTCCTAAACCGTTAATCGTACACTCAACCTGCCTTGCACCATTCTCCACTGCTGCCAAGGAATTTGCCACTGCCAAACCCAAATCATTATGGCAGTGAACAGAAAATATGGCTTTATCAGCATTGGGGACGCGCTCACGCAACAATTTAATTTTACGACCAAACTCATCAGGAGTCATATACCCCACGGTGTCGGGGATATTGATAACAGACGCACCTGCATCAATCACTTGTTCCACGATACGGCATAAGAAGTCATCATCCGAACGCCCTGCATCTTCTGCCGAAAACTCCACGTTTGCCACCAAATTCCGCGCTTGTTTCACTGCAGCCACAGCGCGCTCCACCACTTCATCAGGGCTCATGCGCAACTTCGCTTCCATGTGAATCGGGCTGGTCGCAATAAAAGTGTGAATACGCCCTCTATCCCCTGCAGGTTTAATGGCTTCTGCCACACCATCA
>JAKIUH010000460.1 GCA_021647685.1 Bacteroidales bacterium | reverse complement strand
TTGCTCTTACGGAACTTGTAATAACTGTTCTGTTTTGGCAATTTCCTCTGCCATTTTATCCTTATCCCAATTTAATTCTTTGGCAGCTATTTGGGCAGTCTTTTCTAAAATATTCTTTCCGGGATGTCCCAGTTGTCCTATTCCTGTACGCCGCATTAAGATATCGGGCAATGTTTTTGCCATTTCAAAACGTATTGCATAAACTACCTGCGCCAAGTTCTCCCCATCCTCATTTAAAATAGTTTTCAAGTTTGTATTTTCATTCATTAAAGAAAAAAGTTTATCAATTTCCGTTCCATAGCTTTTAGCTAAAAATTCAATATGCTGCGGTTTAAAATCAGGATACTGTACTTGCTTTTCTTTTATAAATTGTTGAAAATTTTTAATTTCACTGCCATAAATATACGAATTTTCCGAAATAGATTTTTTTTTGGGCATTTTTAAAATTCGTATTGCTTTATTAACTGCTTTCTCGGCAAGCATGCGGCTGGTTGTAAATTTACCTCCTTCAACAGTAATTAATCCGGCAATTCCGTTCTTTTTTTCACCGGTTATTTCATATTTGCGCGATGAATGATATACATCTTCTGTTTGGTCTTCTACCAAAGGACGTAAACCGCCATAAGCATAAACAATTTCTTCGTATCTGATTTTTTCTTTTTCGCCAAAAGATTGATTTACTTCGTCAAGTAATTCAGTAATAGCTTGTTTGGTAACTTTATATTCGTCGGGCTTTCCAATGTATTCTTTATCGGTTGTTCCAATTAAAGTGTGATTTCGGTAAGGGACTAAGAAAAAATGTTTACCATCCGGAGTGGCACCTGAAAACGTGTATTCTTCAACTAATTTTTTGGTAATAAAATGAATGCCCTCGGAACGTCTTAAAATTTCATCTTCATGTTTTTCACGGGCTTTACCCAATAAAATATCTGCCCAAGGACCGGCACAATTAATGACCATTTTCCCGTTTACCACAAGTTTTTCGTTTCTTAGTTTATCAATAATTTTTACCCCTTTTATGATTTTTAGTTTTTTATTTTTTTCAATGACAAAATCTTCCACTTCGGCATAATTTGCCACCAAAGCACCATATTTTACAGCAGATTTAATAAAAGCCAAAGTTAAACGTTCAGGCGAATGACTGGAACAATCATAATACAACTGCCCTCCTACCAACCCTTCCTTAAGCGCACCGGGTACCAGTTCTATTACTCTTTCGGGCGAAATGCTCTGATGATTCGGCATTTTACGACTTTTATCCCACAATTTATTTTTATCAAATGAAAACAGTTCGTAAAGCAACATTCCAATTTTCATTTTATAATTGGGAACTTTATCCTTTTTATATACCGAGAAAATAAAGGGTGCAGGATGTACAAAGTTAGGCGCAATATTCATTAATACACGCCTTTCTTTCAAGGATTCGCGTACCAAGGAAAATTCAAATGTTGATAAATAACGCAATCCTCCATGAATCATTTTTGAAGTAGCCGATGATGTTGCACTTGCAAAGTCTGATTTTTCGAGTAATGCAACGGACAAGCCACGCGAAGCGGCTTCGTAAGCTACAGTAGCACCCGTTATACCACCGCCTACTACTATCAAATCAAAATTAGTATTGTCGTAATTTTCTATAAATCTGTTCATAAGAATCGTTTTAATTATTTATGAATGATATTTTTCCAAAGCTTATAGCTTTCTTTCATTGCAAGCTTTACCGTTTCTTTAATCTCATTACCCTCTAAAATTGCCTTTCTAAGCTGTTTATAATATAAAATCGAAGCCTTTTTTGAAGGGTCAAAATCAAAATAGCGAATGCTTTCATTTAGATAAATTTGACTCAAATCATTATAAAGCATTTTGGCGATACTGTTGTTGCTTGCATGAACAATTTTAATTTGCAGTTGCCAATCAAAAAGGGCAAAATCTTTAACAGCAGTATTCATATCAGGCAAGTCAGATAAATAATTTATAATTTCAGCTTTATTTTCATCGACGGCTTTTTCAGTTAATTCAGGAAAAATTAATATTCTAAATTCTAACCAATCGCAAATTAAGGAATGAGGAATAATTTGGCTGACATTCACCAGAGATTTTAGTACCCCCAAGCCTCCGGTATTTTTATAATCATTTACCGTGCTGGGTTTTCCATGAGTAATGCTAATCCAACCGTCGCGCGCAAGCCTTTGTAATGTTTCACGCAGTGTTGGACGTGTAATGCCTAATATTTGCGCCAATTCCCTTTCGGGTGGTAGTTTTTCGCCGGCTTTCCATTCATCATTAATAATGGCTTGAATAATTTGTTGTTCGGCAAATTGAGCAGGTTTTATAAATTTTTCTTGTTTTCTCATTGTATAATGGTAAGAGGTCTGACCACAAAGATATGATAAAATTTTTTAAGAAGCAAATTAAAATTAAAAAGTACATAAGTGGAGAGTAAATTATCTCATTTTGTATCTTTGTGAGGATAAATACAGTGAGTATGATAAAGGCAACTTATGGAAATAGTTGTGAAAACATTTAAAGCGGTTCCGTAAAGAATCGCTTTTTTAGTTGCTCTATTTAAAAATTTTATTATAGTATCAGTGTATTTTGCACTGTATTTAGATAATAACTTAAAGCATTTGAGGGACATTTTTTAATTTGTGCTTTTAATTCATCAGAACGGGCATTTTCTATTTTAATCCAAGGTTTTGAACCCGGCTGATAAACTTTTGGTAAGGTTTTAACACATTCTGCTGCGTGAATACAAATACCGGGTTTCCATACTATAGTAATTTCTCCGTTGGTATATTCTTGTTTTATTTGGTCTGACATAGTATTGACTAATAAGTTAATTATACAATAGTTACTCCTTTAAGAACCAGGCTTTTCCATTCAGGATTTCGCTTAATATACAGTGCAACAAAAGGACAAAGCGGAATTAATGTTAAATCCTTTTGTTTTATGTTCTCCAAAACCAGTTTTACTAATGCGGTACCAATTCCTTTTCCTCTAAGTTGTAGAGGAACTTCGGTGTGTGTCAGGTAGATATTATTTTGT
>JAKIUH010000459.1 GCA_021647685.1 Bacteroidales bacterium | reverse complement strand
AGGGTATGATGCTTTAAAATTTCATTTGGCCTGCCTTGTGCTACAATCTTGCCACCGTGTCTTCCGGCTTCGGGGCCCATATCAACTACATGGTCTGCTGATAAAATCATATCCTTATCGTGTTCCACAACAATAACAGAATTGCCGGTATCACGCAAGTTTTTTAGAGATTGAATTAATCGCTGATTGTCGCGCTGATGTAAACCAATGCTGGGTTCGTCTAAAATATACAGCACATTTACCAGTTGAGAGCCAATTTGTGTGGCAAGCCTGATTCTTTGACTTTCGCCGCCTGATAAACTTCGTGAACTACGATTTAAGGATAAATAATCCAATCCTACATCCAATAAAAAACCAATACGGTCTCTAATTTCTTTTAAAACTTCAGTCGCAATCTGTTTTTGCTTTTGTGTGAGTTTGTCTTCAATATCTTGCAAGTATAAATTCAGTTCCGAAATATCCATTGATGCAAGCTCGTGAATGTTTTTATCCGCAATTTTAAATTGCAGCGATTCACTTTTCAAACGGCTTCCGTTGCATACCGGACATTGTTTGAGTGTGTGGAATTTATCTGCCCATTTTTGTGCTTTTTGCGATGAGCTATCATTTTGGTAACGTTCAATATAACTGATTATTCCGTCAAAACTTAAAGAATAATTGCTCCTGCCCAGCGCTTTGTTTTCTACAGCAAATTGTTCATCACTGCCATTTAAAATCACTTCTAAGGCTTTGTTTGGAATTTTTTTAACAGGGTCTTTTAAGCTGAATTTATATTTACGTGCAATGGCTTCGAGTTGCCAAAATATCAGACTGTCTTTTTGTTTTCCGAGTGGAACAATAGCTCCTGATGCTATGCTTAAATCACGATTGGGAATGATTTTATCAATATCTATTACTTTTACCGAACCTAAACCTTTACATACGGGGCAAGCTCCTTGTGGAGAATTGAATGAAAAAGTATTGGGTGCTGGTTCATCGTAGGATATTCCTGTGCTTGGACACATCAATTTACGACTAAAGTAGGATAATTTACCCGAGTCTTTATCCAAAACAGCCATAGTCCCTTTGCCGTGTTTCATTGCAAGGTTTACCGAGTCTTTTAAACGCTTTTTGTCAGCACCGGAAACTTTCATTTTATCAATGACAATTTCAATATTGTGTGTTTTGTAGCGGTCGGTTTTTAGTCCGTGTTTAATCTCGGTAATTTCTCCGTTAATACGAACATACAAAAAGCCTTTTTTACGGATTTGTTCAAATAGTTCACGGTAATGCCCTTTACGACTGCGTACAACGGGTGCAAGAATATATGTTTTTTTGTTTTCAAATTTTTCTTGTATCAAATCTACGATTTGTTCATCGGTGTATTTTACCATTTTTTCACCGGTTTCCGATGAATAGGCAATAGCAGCACGAGCAAACAGTAAACGTAAAAAATCGTAAATTTCGGTAATGGTACCCACTGTTGAACGTGGGTTTTTGTTGGTTGTTTTTTGCTCAATGGAAATAACCGGACTTAATCCGGTAATTTTATCCACATTGGGGCGTTCCAAACCACCCAGAAATTGACGGGCGTAGGCAGAAAAAGTCTCTATGTATCGTCTTTGTCCTTCGGCATAAATCGTATCAAAAGCCAATGACGATTTTCCGCTCCCGCTTAATCCGGTAATTACACACAGTTTGTTACGCGGTATTAGCACATCTATATCGCGCAAATTGTGTTCACGAGCTCCGTAAACATGAATATTTTCTTCAAAGTCTATATTTTCAACCGTGTTTTTTTCTTTCAAAGCCTTGTATTCTAAAAACAAAGCGGCAAAATTACATTTTTATCCTTTAATATGGAAATGATTGTTTGACCGTTTTTACGGATATTTAAGGATATTATTGTATTTGTGTTTTACGTGCTCCATTTTTAGGCATCTTTATAATGTATGTTTTTTTGTTTTTATTGCTCAGTTTATGAGCGCGCAACCAAGGATTTAGTATCTTAAAAATTTTATAATTGGTGTTGTATTTTTTTGCAAAGGATATCATATCGGTTATTGCTGTATCTACTTTTACTTTTTGGTAAGGGATAATAGGGTATAAGTCTTTTTTCTCAATCATAAAACCATATTGTTCCGGTTTGCTCATAATAATTTTAAATGCAATGGCTCGATAAACATATCTTGCGGTTTCTTCAAACATTGCCAAATCATAATAGGAATTTACTTTCTGATAATTTGTGTAGCGACTGATTCCTGCATCTCCTGCATTATAAGATGCTGCAACCATTGCCCATGATTTGTATTTTTTATATCTTCTTTTTAGATATTTGCAAGCAGCTATGGTTGATTTTTCCAAATGATAGCGTTCGTCCACTTCATCGTTTACTTCTAAACCGTATTCACGGGCTGTTTTTTTCATTAATTGCCAATAACCTTCTGCTCCGGCAGGAGAACTAATATTTACTAATCCGCTTTCGGCAACCAAAAGGTATTTAAAATCGTCAGGGATACCGTATTTTTTTAAAATTGGTTCAACCACAGGGAATACTCTGTTGGCACGTTTTAAATATAAAAACAATTCGGAATGCCAATAGGCTATTTTTAAGATTTCTTTATCCAAACTTTCGCGTACATCAAAATATTCAATGGGTACATGCTCTCCTGCAAAGTCAACTTTTGCAGGAAGTTTAAAGGGGTAGTATTTTGCATTATCTGTATTTGGTTTTGGCTTTACCGATTGTTTGGAATGTGTTTTTGAATAAGCAAACAGGTTCAAAATCAGTAATGAGATTAAAATTATTGTTATGCTGTATAATAAGTTCTTTATAATTTTTTTAATATCCATACAATTTCTGTTTTTAACTTAGATGTTTCTATTTTTAAACTCAAATATTCTTTTGTTTGTTATGTTTGATTTGTAAAAGGCATATTATTTTTGATGTTAAACAAACTTAATTACACAAGAAACCGGTAATTTATGATATGGTTCAAAATTTGTTTAACTTTCAACAGCTATCCAATATCTGATTTCCATGATTGCAATTACCAAAACTTAATTTTTCCA
>JAKIUH010000037.1 GCA_021647685.1 Bacteroidales bacterium | reverse complement strand
GTTTACCTTAAATCCGCAGCTATGTTCGTAGCGAAAAGTCAAAGTGTGTATCAGTATTGGTGTAGCGCAGAAAAAAGCAACGCAGGCGTAGCATTAGTTACGGTGAGTAGGTTTTTTCGAGCATTCCAAATAATGGTACGCAATTTGGCTTTGCAGTAGAATATAGTTGCGGGATTTAAGGTAGGGTCTGCCTGAAAATAGGTTCAAATTTTAATTTCTGACAAAATTTCAGCTTATATTTTTATTTTTTTTATGACTTTTTAATTTATGTACAAGTTATAACTAAAAATCTGCATTTTTACATGCAAATAATACTTTACTTTTATGCACAAGGGTGTATTTATCCTTATGTAAATAATTGATTACCAGTGCAGTTGCTAAGATGCTATTTTTAGCTGTTGGGGCTCATTATTTATTTTTTTTCGTTTGAGCGATCTTCTTTTTGAAATTTTAACTGCATTTGCTGTCATTATTCCAAAGAAGATCCAAATTATTTCGGTAAACTCATTTCTCGCTTTCACTTTTCTTAGTCCATAATGATTTTTTTCATTCCCAAAACTACCTTCTAAAACGGTTGAGCGTTCTTTCCCTAATTTTCTGCGCAGCTCTTTTTTTTGTTTTTCATCTTTGCCCGGTTTACCCTTTCTTACTAAGGAATGTGATATTCCTTGCTCTTTCATATATTTACGATTTTCATTTGTTCCGTATATTCTATCAATACCTATTTCTTTTAATGCTCCAAAGCGTTCTTTATGTTTTTCAATACTGTTTCTTAGTTCTTTGGCTTCATTGAAAGGGTCAAAAGATAGTTTATCAATTAAATTTATTCCATCGACTTGGGAAATAACTGCTTTTGCTCCAAATTCTGCATTGTTTCGCTCTTTCCCTCTTACTATTGGACGTAAATAGGGTTTAAATAAAGATACTATCCTGTCTTTTATTTTCTTAGTGTTATTTTCAAACATGTAATTTTGCTGACGGTAAATTTCTTTAACTATTAATAATTTTGGCTGAATTTCAAATAGAACTTGTAATGTCGGAGATTCTTTCATTAATTGATCTATTCCCTCATCCAAAAGATTAATACCTTTATTTAAGAGATAAAGCAATGCTCTTTTTCTTACCCTGATCATTTTATAGGTCTTTCGTCTTTTCTTACTATATACCATCTGATTAACTTGTTGTTCTCTGTATTTACTGCGTGGTCTTGTTAAGCCTAATTTCTTGTAAACGGCATGCATTGTTTCAAAGACCCAGCTTACACTATCCCATAACAATTTTATATCGGTTGGATATTTTATATAGCTTTCATAGGCAGTTGCATCATTCATTTGAATATGCTGATGTGTTATATCTCCTTTCCAACTTTTTAACAAAACTTCTTGTATGCGCTCCCATTCAATATTATTAGCTATATAAGCGCGTACACGAGAGGGTAAATCTTTATCCTATATCATTTCGTTAATACCTAATTGAATGTTACAAAAATATTGCATTGCCCAATTGGTGTTTAAATTCTCCATTAACTTTCTATCACTAAGACCAGTATAGGCTTTCAAGAACATCAATGAAAACATTCCCGCAGGACTTAACCGTGACTTTGCTCCTGAACGACTGCGTTTTTTAGGAAATAATTTGGCTAATTCTTCAAAAGGAAGGGCTTGATATAGTTTTCCTAATTCGGTTTCTAAAAATAAATAATAACGGTCTGAATATAGGTCGTTTTTGCTAAATAAAGATAAATTCTGTAATTTTGTCATATCTCAAAAATTTGAAATTTCCCCGATTTTAGCTGCAAAGTAGCTATTTTCGGGGATTTATGCAAATTTTTATTAGGCTATTCCACTTATTTTTAATAATTTATATATTTTTAGGCAGACCCTATATACCCGGCAATTTCAGATATTTCTGTTCGGGAAATATCGGGAATTTTATCTTTTAAATATTCTGCAAAACCCAAAATACCGTTTAAAGGAGTTTTTAATTCGTGAGGTAAAAAATAGCTAATGTTTGCACGCAGAGTTTCCATTTTTTTTTGAATTTTCTCTACCTTTTGCAGTTTATTATTTATTGAAACAATTAAATCTTCGGGACTCAGAGGCTTTGTTAAGTAATCATCTGCACCTAAATTCATTCCATACCTAATATCGCTTGGAGCAGCTTTAGCTGAAAGAAAAATTACGGGGATATTTTCAGTAGCAGGATATTTCTTTAGTTCTTTAAAAAACTGATATCCATCCATAACCGGCATTAAAATATCGGTTACTACCAAATCGGGTAATTTTTGCTTTGCCAGTTCCAGCCCTTCCAACCCGTTATTTGCCGAATAGGTATTAAATCCCTCCATTTGTAAAATATCACAAATTTCTTCTCTTACATCCGGGGTATCTTCTATTATTAAAATAGTTTTCATGATACATATATTTGTAAATATATTAAATATTTTTCATATATAATAGTTTGTTTAATTTTATTATTCTCGATAGCCTTATTTAACATAAACAATGCTTTACAAAACATGAACTCAACAAACTGTTATATATACTTATTCTTTATTCGGTTTTGATAAAAGCACCGGCAAATTATTTAACGGAAAGCGCAGGGTAAAAGTAGAACCTTGTCCCGGTTCACTTTTAACCGAGATGTCTCCGTTGTGCAGGTTCACCCCACTTTTAACTATTGATAAACCCAAACCGGTACCTTGTATTGTTTCTACATTTTTACCACGATGAAAAGTATCGTATATTAATTCTATGTCGCTCGGGTGAATTCCCATTCCTAAATCTGTAATTTCAATAACTGTTTCATTATCGGTACAGTAGCATTTAACATAAACGGTATTTTCTTCGGGCGAATACTTAATTGCATTAACAAGTAGGTTTAAAAAGATGTTTCTTCCTTTTTCAGTATCGATATAAATCATATTATCGCTTTTATCTACCGATAATTCTACTTTATGCGAAAAATTGGTTTGCCGGCAGGCTTCCTTTATTATCGGATCAATAAAATCTATGAATCTAATCATTTGCGGTTTAGCATATTCCTGTACTGTTTCATTTTTTTCAATGTGTAAAATACTTTCCAACAACTTGGTCATATGCTTAACTTGAGTTTCTATTTTTTGAAACTTTTTGTTTTTTTGTTCAGTATCTAACTTTGCATCGTATTTTTTTAAAAATCCGGCAGCAAAATTTATTGCAGCCAAAGGAGTACGAAATTCATGAGAAGCCATTGCTATAAACCTTGATTTTAATTTTCCCAATTCTTTTTCACGATCCAAAGCCAGTTTTAATTTGTTGGTTCTTTCAATTACTTTCTTCTCAAGGGTAGCTTTATACTCTTCAATCTCACTAATATCTTGCATGATAATCATTATTCCTTTTATGTTTCCATAATAATCATGCTTAATGGTTGTATTTAGCAATATTTTCAGTTGTTTATTATCTCCGGTTTTCAGATTACACTTATAATTATTTACTGTAGTTCCGTCAAAAGCATCTTGTATTACTTTATTTAGCTTTACCATTTCGGCTTTAGGAACTAACAGTTTAAAAAAATTCTTTCCATTTACATCAGCTTTTTTATAAACAAACAAATCCTGAGCTGCTGTATTCCAATCTGTAATTTTTTGGTATTTATCAATACCTATTATTGGAATATTAGCATTACTCATAAGATTTTTCAATTCTATAGCAATCTGCAATAATTTCAACTCTGCCTTTTTTTCACGAGTTATATTTTCAATTGTGCCAACATACACTACATTTCCTTCATCATCAACAGTTTTGTGTGCAGTTTCACGTACATAAATGTGTCTTTTATTTTTGGTTATCCATTTGCTTTCTATAGCGTCAATATGTCCGTTTTTATTTAAAACGGAAACAATATGCTCTCTTTTTTCTTTATTTACATAAACATCTTTTGCATTAATCGCACCGGATAGTTCGGATAAAGAAGAATAACCCAGCATTTTATAAAGTGCCGGATTTGTCCATAAAATTTTTCCATCGACACTGGTTTGATAAATCCCAACCAAAGCATTATTAAACAATTCCTTAAAATATCTTTCTGATTTTTTTATTTTAGCTGTTTGTTTTTTTAAACGGTCCTTGCGGCTTTTTTCTTTGTAATCTTTAATAATATATTCTTTTAATTTTTTAAAGTTAATGGGCTTAACCAAAAAATGGTCTATTCCTGCATCAATAGCCTCTAATAAACTTTCTCTGTCAGAATATGCACTTGTGATATATATTTTAGTACCGTACTTTTTGTCAATTTTTTTTATCATTTCTAAACCGTTCATTACGGGCAGCATAATATCAACAATTAATATATCCGGCATGTATTTAAAAAATAAATCAAGACCTTCTTTACCATTTTCAGCTATTATCAACCGGCTTACTTTCTTTTTTAAAAATGCACTCATTGCCAATTGTGCATTTTTATCATCTTCAACATAAAGAATTGATACGTCAAGGAGATTCAAGGGTTTTTCAAATATGTTGGTATTGCAGTAATTCATTTTAATTTAATAATTATATTTTAACAGATATTGTATCATCTGATTAATTTTTTTTTGGTGTTTTGCTTGAAATGTTATTTTTATTAAGAAATTTGTTTCTGACTGCTTTTATCAAATCCAAAATACTTAGAGGCTTAACCAAGTAATCTTTTACGCCAAGCTCCAATCCGTGTTGCAAATCAGATTTTTCGGCTTTGGCTGTAAGCAATATTATTGGAATATTTCTAGCTCTTTTTAATCTTTTCAGCTCTTTTATAAGCTTAAAGCCATTTAAACGCGGCATAAGTATATCCGTGATTATTAAATCAGGCATTTTATTTTTAACAATAGCCAATGCTTGGTATCCATCGGAGGCTTCAAATACTTCATAATCTTCAATCCTGAGAATATCACAAATTTCCTCTCTCACGGATAATGTATCTTCTACGACTAAAATCTTTTTCATATTTACCTAAAATTTTAATTGTTATCTGGAAAAAATTCAGGTATCCTGATTTATTGTAATTTAAGCCGTATGATTATTCTTTTTTTCAATCAGCCATCAATTGTATTCAAATTATTTAACAGTTTTTGTATAAATCGCCAAATTTACTTTTCTATCACAGCCACTTTGCGAAAAGTTTTTGTACAAAATTTGGCGATTTTAGATAATAACCAATTAGAAAGCTACAAATTATTCATAAATAAACAATTACAATTTACCACGATCCGCACATTTTCATTTTAAGAACTTAATTTATACTATAATAATTAAATCACAGGTTTAAGATTCATAAATTACAAAATGTATTATCTACAAAGTTATGACATCGTTAAAGAGTTTTTATTGATATAAGTACTCATATGTTAATGTTTGACAGAAATAGGTATTTTTACCTATTTTTTAATATTTATAAATTTTGTTTTAAGCACTAATTGCCGAAGCACTACTAAGCTTTTCGTCCGGAACAATTGGTAAATTTACCGTAAAAGTGGTACCTCTGCCCAATTCTGAATCAACATGAATACTGCCTTTATGTTTTTCAACTGATTCTTTGACAATTGCAAGTCCTAAACCGGTTCCCTGAATTGTATCGGTATTGGTTCCACGCCGAAATGGTTCAAAAATATGTTCTAAATCTTCTTTTTTAATACCAATACCATAATCTTTAATTTCAAAATTTAAAAATTCTTTGTTCGATGAACATTTAAGCTCTATAAAATTTTTATCCGGCGAAAATTTAATTGCGTTCGATAAAAGATTAATAAAAATATTTCTGCCCAGCTTTTCGTCAATATATATTTTATTCAACTTACAAACATTTTTTATTCTTATTTCGTGGGAGTAATTAGTAACATTCTGCACCTCCTCGAGTATAGCATCCATAAATTCTTTAAAATCAATGATTTGAGGATTAAATTTTATTTGTCCGGCATCAATTTTCCCAATTGTTAAAACATCATTCAACAGGCTGGTCATATGTTTAACTTGCTCCTCTATTTTTGATAGTTTTTTTAGCCTGCTGTCATCGTCCATTTTTTGCCAATACTTTTTTACAAAACCGGCGGCAAAATTAATAGCTGCTAAGGGAGTTCTAAATTCATGCGATGCCATTGAAACAAATTTAGATTTTAACAAATTAAGTTCTTTTTCTTTTTCCAATGCCTTTTTTAACTTTCTTGTCCGTTTTTTTACCTTTTTCTCTAATTTAAGCCTATAATCTACCATTTTTGTAATGTCTTGTCCGGCACAGATAACACCAATAACTTTTCCTTCAATATTTCTATACGTACTGATATTCATCATCATTTTTATTACTTTTCCGTCTTTTGCTTGTATCTGTAGTTCCGAATCGGGAACTTTGAATCCAAGAACTGATTCTACAATTAATCCTCTAACCACTTTTTTTTCGTTTCCTGCAAATAAAGTTGTTGCAAATTCCTTATTTAGAACTTCAGTTTTTGTGTATCCTGTAAGTTTTTGGGCTGCACGATTCCATTCGTTAATCCTACCGTTCATATCCAAACCAAAAATCGGAGTGTTTACAGTTTGTATTAAATTACGAAGTTCCAAAGCTTTTTGTTGCACCTCGCGCTCGGCAAACTTTATTTTACTAATATCTTTAATAAGAATTAAAAGCCTTATTTTATCATCAACAAAATAAGTACTAAAATGTATATCTAACCAAAGATGTTTTTTATGTTTATTTTTAAGTTTTACAATTTTCTTTATTTCAGTTTCTGTCTTTAAACATTTCTTAGCATCATCAACTAATCCGGCTTCTTTGTAAAGCGGAATCTCGGAATATTTTTGCTTAAGTAATTCCTCTACTGAATACCCTGCAATTTTAGCAGCATTTTCATTAACTGAAATGCAAATTCCCTCATTATTAAACATTAATACACCAAGTCCCGAGGTACTAATAATTCGATCGTTAAAATCCAATGCTTGCTTTAAAGAATTTTGCAGTAATTGACTATTGGTTATATCGGACATTGATGCATCCAGCCTAACAAGTTCACCTTCTTGATTAAAACGAGGAGTGATTTTATTATTTATCCATTTAATTTCTCCTTTTGAATTGATAATACGATACTTTAAATTTAAAATTTTATTTTTAACAAATTTTTGTTTGGGTATTAATGCAAATTTTTTGTCGTCAGGATAAATTATATCCGTGATTAATGAAGGGTTTTTATAAAACTCCTTTTGCTCATAACCCAAAACATCTTTACATGAAGGCGAAATTTGTATCACTTTATTGTTTACTCGTTCTTTTGCTATTTCAATAGAATAAATAACATCTTGAACATTGTTAAAAATACGCTCTATTTGTTCTGTTTTAATTTTTAATTTTTCGGATAATTGTTTTTGTTCGGTAATGTCTTGTTGGAGTCCTATAAAATTAATAATTTCTCCTTTTTCATTTTTCACAGGTCCTATAACCGCTTTATCCCAATATAAAGTATTGCTCTTTTTTTTGTTTAAAAATTCACCACGCCACACATCTCCATTTGTAATAGTTTTCCATAAATCGTTAAAGAAAGCTTTTGTATGGTGACCCGATTTTAAAATATTCGGATTTTTACCAATCACCTCATCAAAACTATACCCTGTTGTTTCTGTAAACTTAGGATTTACAAATTCAATTTTACCATCGGTATCCGTAATTATAACAGATAAGGGACTTTGACTAATTGCAGCGGATAATTTCCTGATGGTTTCTTCATTTTTTACTCTTTCGGTTATATCATTTATCACTGCCAAATAAAACTTTTCACTATTTTGTGAAATTAGCTGTAAATGAACTTCAATTGGATAAAGGCTGCCATCTTTTCTTTTATGGGTGGTTTCAAAAATTATTTTCTTTTGTTTTCCCTTTTCAAGGGGTGCCAATAGTTTATTTAAGGATTCCTTATCAAATTCCGGAGCAATAGCTAATGGAGTCATATTTTTAAATTCTTCCAAACTGTATCCCAGATGTTTTATTCCTCCTTGATTTACATAATGAAATTTTAACGATTTAACATCAAAAATAAAAATTTCGTTTAAACTTGCTTCAAGTGTGTCTAAAAATTTTAAACGCTCGCGTTCTGCTTTTCGCAGTTCGGTAACATCTCTGTAAACAGACATTAATGAGCTGCTTCCGTCATTATTTAAAATACGTGAATTAGAAACTATATAGATGCGATCATCTATTGGGTGCTTTATCTCTTCATAGGAATTTTCCGGTTTATTTAAATTATGAAACCCACACCATTCACACTTCTTTTCTTGTTTAAACAATGCTTTATGGCAAATTTCTGTTTTTTCAACAGTTCCAAATTTATTTTTTGCAGCAGGATTCATATACTGCACATGACAATCTTCGGATGTAATAATTACCGCATCGGTATTTGCATTAAGTATGGATCTGTATTTTTGCTCACTTTGTTCAACTGCAGATAGTGCACTTTTCAGTTTTTGATTTTGTGCATGATACTTTTTTGAAAGGGCTTCATACTTGTTCTTTTGCTCTTGAAGTTTCTGATTGGCTAATATTTCGTCAGTAATATCATGAATAACCCCTTGATAAAATATAATCTTACCGTTGACATCTCTGATTATTTCTGTTTGATCTTCAACCCAAACAATTTCGCCTGTTTTAGTAATAATCCGGTAAGGCTTATGTTCAAATTTATTTATTTTTAGATTTTTCCTTGCTCTATTAAGTTCGTTTAATACTCTTTTTGAATCATCAGGATGAATTATATCCATAAACCGAACAGTATTTGATAAAAACTCTTTATCGGTATATCCCAATATCTTACTTACATTGGGACTGACGTGTTTAATAGGCCAGTTTCGTACATTTTTCCATAAAAAAACCACAGACGAACTCATATTTATAATTTCAGCGGTTCTAATAAGTTCTTGTTCAATTTTTTTTCTGTCGGTAATATCCTGAATAACACCAAACAATCGAATTGGTTTGCCGTGTTTGTCTGTTTCAAGCTGTCCTTTTGCATGAACACAACGAATGGCCCCCTTGCCATCAACCAGTCTATACTCAATATTATACGGTTTCCGCTTATTTATTGCATCAGACAATGCTTTTGTAACTCTATCAAAATCATAAGTGTGTATGTGCCTTTTAAATAAGTCAATAGAGGGTTCTGTTTTATGCTTATCTAAATTAAAAATACGATAAATTTCATCTGACCACCTAAGCTTATCGTGTATTAAATCGTAATCCCAGCTGCCGAAATTTGCAATTTTTTGTGCTTCATTCAACAGCTCCTCATTTCTTGCCAGTTCTTTTTCAATTTTTCGTTGTTTGGTAACATCATGCCAAATTGATCGGGTGTATAAAATTTTCCCATTATTATCGCGAATAAATGATGTATTTGAAGAAACGATTAAAATTTCTCCGTTTTTCTTTTTAATTTCTATGTCTTTTCGCTCATTGCTTTTATAAAAGTCGGTATCCTGTTCATCATTAATCCGTTTAATTGTTTTGGGTGCGTATAAATCAAAAACTGACTTTCCTATTAGCTCTTTTCGTGTATATCCCAGTTCGTTCAAGAGGGTTTGATTGCAATCAACTATTTTAGAGTTCTTAATATTAATCGATAAAAACATATCGGGAGCATTATTATACAAATCAAAGTATTTGGCTTCCGATTTTGCCAATAATTCATAAGCTTTTTTAGTTTTTAGCTTTTCTTCTCTTAATTTTAGAGCATTATGTATTGCAGGCACCAGTCTAATCAAATTTTCCTTAATCACATAATCCCAAGCACCCTGTTTCATACAATCTACTGCTGTTTCTTCATCTAAGCTTCCGGTAACAATTATAAAAGGTGTTTCTGATTGTTTTTTTGCAGCTATTTCAAGAGCCTCCATTCCGGTAAATTGAGGTAAATTATAGTCAGATAATATCACATCCGGCATAAAACTATCCAATTGATTAATAAAATCAAGTTGGTTGTTTATCTGTTTAGATATGAAGTTTAGCCCTGCAGCTTTTAATTCATATTGAATTAATTTTGCATCAGATGGGTTATCTTCAAGAATTAATATTTTAATAGGATGATTCATGAGTTTATAATTTATTATTTTCACCGGTCTCATAGAACCGCATAATTAGACTTATGATTACTCCATAAATGAATGCTTTTACTCATCACTGCCAAAGAAGTAATAAATAGTTTGTAATTAATTACTTCTATCATGCTTGCTTATGATTATATTTTTATTAGTTATTAAGTGCTTTATTTCCGGAAATTGCTGCCGGTAAGCTAAAATAAAAAGTTGTTCCTTTTCCTTTTTCCGATTCTACCCATATTTTACCTCCGTGCTTAGTAATAATCCTTTTTACCAGAGATAAACCGATACCCGTTCCTTGATATTCTTCTACTGTATGAAGCCGCTGAAAAACATTAAATATTTTATCGGCATATTTCATATCGAAACCAATACCATTGTCTTTTACGGCATATATTATTGTATTATGTTTTTCTTTAGCGCTAACTTCAATAATGGTTTTTCTATCAGTATCGGAATATTTTATAGCATTCGAAAGAATATTAGTTATTACTCGCTCTATTAAATTTATGTTTCCTTTACACGCAGGTAGTTTTTTCATATAAAACCGGTATTTTCGAGGGTCAATATCACTACTCAACTCATCATAAACTTTTTTAAATATCTGTTCTATATTAATTTCAGAATAAATTATTTTTTTTCGCTGTATATGTGAAAATTGCAATAAACCATCAATTAATTCTTTCATGCGTGACAAATTATTAAATATTAAAGAAAATAGTTCTTTCCCTTCATCATCAATATACTCACTGTATTTAGCCATAATAATTTTCAAAAATCCTTCAATTGCACGCAAAGGGGCTTTTAAATCATGTGAAACAGAATAAGAAAATGCTTCTAAATCTTCATTTGCCAATTGTAAAGCTCTATTTGTTTCTTGAAGTTCTTTCCTTGCCATGTTTACATCTTCCAAAAGATAAATCATTGCTTTTTGCGATTTTTTTAATTGTTCTGTTTGTATTTCTAATTCTTGCGTTCTACTTTCAACCAGGTTTTCTAAGTTTTTACGAAACTCATTTTGTTTACGTTCATTTTTTCTTCGCTCGGTTAAATCTAAAATAATTGCAAGAAAAAGAGGCTTTAGTCCAAAATTTAACAACTCTAAATGAACCTCAACATGATACAAAGATTTATTTTTACGTTGTTGAACGGTTTCAAAAATAATTTTTTCTTTTTCCCCTGTGTGTAAATATTTAAGCAGTTCAGCAAATGTATCCTGAGTATGTTCCGGCTTAAGGTCTAATGGTGTCAAGGTTTGAAGTTCTTCCATAGAATAGCCGAGATTATTTCGGGCTGCTTCATTTGCATGAACAAACCTCCATGTATAAGCATCAAATAAATATATCTCATTTATTGAATATTCCATTACATTATTATATAAATATTTGTCTTTATCCATATTTTCTATCAAATGTATTATTTTCAATTTTCAAGTTATATAATTGTTTTTTTTAATAAATTCCTTTCATAAAGATTAGTATTTAGCTTTCATACTTACTTAATTTTTCTTCCAAGGTTTTTACTTTATCTCTAAGTTCCTTAATGCGAAATTCTCTGCCAATAAATAAATTATTAAAACGTTCCAGTTCTTTATTTTTTTCTTCCAATTCTTCTGTTCTTATTCTAACTAAATCTTCCAAATGCTCTCTATGGTTTTTTAGTTCTTCCTCAGCAAGTTTATTGTCGGTAATATCGCGAGCACTCACAACAATACCGGAAACATTACCGTTTTTTTCTATGTAGGGATAGTAAAAAATCTCCATAAATCTGTTTCCATAACCCTCCAGATTTAACCATGTCTGATAATATATGTTCTCACCTCTCAGACACTTATCTAACTTGTCTTTAATTTCTCTAAAATAATCTGCACCTAAAACATCTGCAACAGAACGTCCTATAACTTCTTTTCTTGATTTTTTGTGGGCTTTTAAGGAAGCTTCATTTATCGCTTGATAGATGTAATCTTTATCAATAAATGCCATATGATCGGCAGTAACAGAAATTATATGCTCATATTTACGGCTTGCTTCCTCAGCCTTTTTTAATTTAGATATATCTATTGCTGCCAAAAAAGCACGTCTTTTATTCTGTGCAGAATTATCAGCTCTCAATTTAATATAAACCTGACGTACTTGTCCGTCCAATGTTTTTATTTCACTTTCTGCCTCAAATTCCAATTTGCCTTTTGAAAGCATTATAATAGCATCTTTTAATAGGCCTAATAAGTGAGATGTAAATATATTATCCAAATTATCAAGTAAATCTTTTTTATTTTTAGCTCTAAATAATTTTATAGCAGCTTTATTAACATCTGTTATTTTAATTTTTCGTGCGCAAGTGGTCAATTCTTCCGGATTATTATTAAAGTAATCTCTTAAATTTATAATCCCCTTATCTTTTAATATGTTTAAATAAGACTGGAGTTCATCAAATTCTTCTTCCCACATTGGTAAAGGCGAATCCTCAAAAAGAGATTTGTATCGAGCCTTGCTTATCAGCAACATGTTTTTTTCCTGATTTTGTTTTGTAATATCACTGCTTACAACAATAGCTGCATATACTTTACCTGTCTTGTCTTTTATCGGACTATATACCGAGTTAAAAAATAATTCATTATTTACATAATTTATTTTAAACTCTTTAGTTATTGGATTTGCTTTCTCAAAAACTAATTGAAGGTATTTTTTATGTTTTTTAGCAAATTCATAAGGAAAAATATCAAAAATACTCTTTCCGACAATATTTTTTTCAAGTCCTATATTATATTTTGCAACTGCCTTGTTTAAAACTAATAGTTTAAATTTAGCGTCAACCACAAAAATTAAATCAGGTATATTCTCAATAAGTGAACTAAACCTTGTATGACTTACACTAAACGTCTTGTTTTGTTTAGCAATTTCAGTTAAAGTTCCTACAATAAATAGAGTTTTTCCATTTTTTATAATTGGCTTTTCTCTAAGTTCTACTAAAACATTACGACCATCTTTATGAATAAGTTTTAATTGGTAGCTTACAAGTTTACCGGACTTAACTACTATTTCTCTTTGTTGTTTTTCCGGTATATTGATGGGATTTTTTGATATAAAACTCTGATGATTTATTAAAATTTCTTCCGGTGTGTATCCCAGTATATTTTTAATTTGAGGGCTTACATACACAAGTTCAAAATTTGGTGTCAGCAAATAGAAAACATGAGTGCTGCTTTCAATAAAGTATCGTAGTTTATCTTTCTTTTCACGAAACAACTCATTTTGTAACAGTTCAATTTTTTCAACAAGTTGCTTTTTTGATAAATTATCGATATAGTCCATTTTATAAATAGTTCTTTAAATTCTTTAATCTGAAAATTTGTTTTGCTTTGTCTAGATATTCAGAATAATCAGCAAAGCACCAACAATTTTTGTCAGTTAACTAAAAATAAACATATTTTAAATACACTAGTGTCTGTCTATAAAGTCAAGAGTTTGGACTATAAAGTTCGAGTTCAAGGCGTGCGATAAATACAAACCGCAGAATACTAGTGTATTTGAGGATTTGTATTTAGAGCAACAACGCAGAAATCGGACTTTATAGACGAACTCTAATTAAAATCAAACTATCAAAGTAAATACAATTTTATTATTTAAATCATGCGATTTATTGTTTTAATAAATTTTTCAGCATCCAAAGGCTTAGTTAAAAAAGCCGATGCTCCCAGGTTTATTCCTTCATCAATACTTAGGACATCATCTTTTCCTGATAAAAAAATAAGTGGAATTTTATTTATCAAAGGATATTTTTTTAATTGTTTTAATAAATTAAAGCCATCCAGTCCAGGCATGATTATGTCACTAACAATTAAATCAGGTAATTGCTCATTTGCTTTTTCAAGACCTTCCCATCCATTTCTTGCTTCAAAAACTTCAAAGCCTTCTTTTTTAAGAAGGACATTTATTAACTTTAACATGGTCTCAGAGTCTTCTATTACTAATATTTTTTTCACTTGTGTGTTTTTAATTATTAAAAAATTATAGTTCTGTTCTAACGAAAACCGGCATAAACCACTAAAAATTGGCATTTATTAGATAATGCCACTTAATTTTCTACTTATAAAGGACGAATACACAAAAAGTATGAGACAAAGAATAAATTTATAATGTACTATACAATAGCATGTTAAAAAATAGTATGAAATAGTTTATGAGTTCATTCTTACAACACAAATTTAAGCATGCATTATTTAGTATTTGTAGGTGAAAATACCTAATTTAGCAGAAGTATATTTTTTATAAGGATAAGAATATATGTATGGTAGCCATTAAAAAACAACAACTACCTATCTTTCAATAAATTACCTTTAAAAATTAAAACTTTTAAAAAAAAATTTGAACTAAATCAAATTCTGCTTTTCTTCGCAGCTAAAAAAAACATGATATTTTTAATTTTAAGCATTATATCCAGTAGTTTTATTTATATAATTTTTAAATTGCTTGATACTTATCGAATAAAAATTTTTCCGGTAATTGTAATAAATTATATTACGGCAAGTATTACAGGATATTTTCTTATCGGAAATAATTTTTCGCTTCAAACAATGCTTGAATCAAATTGGATTTATGTTTCTGCCATAATCGGTGTATTATTTATTCTTACCTTTTACTTAATCGGAATTTCATCAAAAAATGCAGGAATTACCATTACAAGTATTAGTACTAAAATGTCAGTTGTTTTTCCAATTCTTTTTTCTTTGTTTTATTATGGCGAACAAATTTATTTATTAAAAACCTTAGGCATCTTATTGGCTCTGCTCTCTATTATACTCTCATCAATTAAAAATAAAGACGAAAAAGGAAATAAGAAATACTTGTTCCCGTTGATTTTATTTTTGGGCATGGGCTTAGTAGATAGCTTAGTAAAGTTTAATCAACAAGAGTTTTTACAAAACACAGGAGTAGCAACATCCACTACTTTTGTATTTATTGTTGCAGCAATGGTAAGCTCTGTGTTCTTTCTAATTTCAAATTTTAAACAAATACATAAACTAAATTTAAAAACCCTTATTGCAGGTTTATTACTTGGTATTTCTAATTTCGGTTCGTTGTACTTTTTAATTTTAGCATTAAATCACGGTATTTTTGAGAGTTCTGTAATATTTGCTTTTAACAATTCGGCAATAATAATGATTTCGGTGCTTGCCGGCAGATTCTTTTTTAAAGAAAAACTTTTATTGATAAATTGGCTTGGGGTAATTGTTTCACTGGCGGCAATTGTGGCTCTGTCCTTATAAATTTAAGCTGCATTTTTAATTACAGTTCAGCCACTATTTTTTTAAACAGTTTTATCAAATCAAGCTCTGCTTTTGCTGCAACTTCAATAATTTCTTGTAAAGATACTTCTTGCAAATTATCGGGGTCACACTCATCGGTTAAAACCGAAATAGCCGCACAGGGCAAGGACATGTGATTTGCCACAATAACTTCCGGTACAGTGGACATACCCACAGCATCCGCCCCAATAACTTTTAAAAAGCGATATTCGGCAGGTGTTTCCAAATTTGGTCCGGCAACGGCAACATACACACCTTTATTTAGCTTAATTTTTAATTTAGCGGCTTGCTGTTCGATTATTTTATTGATTTCAGGTGAATAAGCTTTGCTCATATCAGGGAAACGAGGTCCTAATTCATCAAAATTTTCACCCGTTAATGGATTGCCCGGCAACAAATTAATATGATCGGTAATCATCATCAATGAGCCTTTTTTAAAATCAAGATTGATTGCACCGGCTGCATTTGACAGAAGCAAGAATTTAATACCTAACAACTTCATTACTCTTATCGGGAAAGTAACTTGTTGAAAACTATAGCCCTCGTAAAAATGGAAACGTCCTTGCATAGCAATTATTCGTTTTCCGCTTAGTTTTCCGTAAATTAATTTTCCATGATGAGATTCAACCGTAGAAACAGGGAAATTCGGTATTTTATCATAATCTACACTTTTTTCAACTTCAATTTCATTAATTAAGCCACCAAGCCCGGTTCCGAGAACAATTCCTATTTCAGGATTAAAAAAACCTTCACTTTGTAAAAATTCAACGGTATTCATTAAGTTTTCCATATCTGTCATTTATTATTTTTTTCCAATTTATACAACTTATTACCTGCCGTGCTCATCCATAATTTACCATTTGACTGTGCAGCTATATGCCTTATTTTTTTTAAATCAATACCATGATATTTATCGATAAGCAAAATATTTCCTGTCGAAACATCATATTTAATCAATCCAGAATCAGAAGTAATCCAAGCGTATTCATCATCAGCTACCAACTCATAAAAACGTGTATATTGATTGGGTAATTTGTTTAATTTGAATTCTTTCCATACATATTTTGCCCCCGATAAGCTCTCGTGTTTATAATAAAGCATAAAAAGAGCCTTTTTATTTTGACTTCTACCAATTGCCCAATAATTACCCGCTTGATTAAAAATACCATAAGCCAAATACAAACCTTGTTGTTTTTTCCATTTTCCTTTTGCTTGTTTTGTATAAAACCCATCGGCACTACAAAGCCAAATATTCTTGTTCGCTCCGTAATTTATTGAATAAATCATTGTGTTTTTTACCGGGCTTTCAATCAAACCTGTTGCTCCGTTGAGCAAATTGTAATATAATATCCTACCTGTTGCGGTACTTAATATAATTTCTTGTTCTGATTTACTTATGGCTATATCGGTAATTATTGTATTTTCATTATCAAGATATTTATTAAAATTTATGCTTGATAAAATTTCACCTTTATTAAACTTTATCAATTCTCCCGAATAAGTTCCCAACCATTTATTCCCCGAGTGATCAATCTCAAGGGTATTTATTTTCAACAAATTCCCTTTTTTATCAAATTTAAAAGACTTAATAGTATTATTTTCAAGACAAAACAAACCACTCCCTGTTGCCAGCCATAAGGTATTTTGTTCAACTTTTAAATCATTAATAATATTAATTTTTGAAGAAATTTCTTTTTCAATAATGTGAAGTTTCTGTGCTAATAAAAAAACAGGTAATTTAAAAACAGCGGCTTCCAATACATTATGCCCACCAATATTAGCTATAGACCCGCCGACAAATGCAATATCAGATGCAGCATAAAACTCAAGCATCTCTCCCATAGTATCCACAATAAAAACATCAGCATCTATATCATAGAGACCACATTTGCTACGTAACTGCGTATTAAAACCTTTTTGAATACAGGCTTGTGTTGTCACTTGAAAACGTTCAGGGTGACGGGGAACTATTATCAATAATAAGCTTGGGTGCTTTTTCTTTAAATAAGAATAAGCTTCTAATAGCTCAAGTTCATCTTCTTGGTGCGTACTTGCGGCAATCCAAATGAGATGGTTCTGTGCAACGTGCTTATGAATCGCCTGCCCTTTTTTTATGATGTCTTGCTCAATAATAATATCAAACTTTAAACTACCTACTACATAAATTTTATCTGCATCACAGCCTAAGCGAATCATTCGATCAGCATCTGTTTGCGTTTGTGCTGCAACGAATTTGGTGTTATTGACTGCCATGGTAGCCAGTGATTGCACCCATTTATAACCTTTTAACGAGAGTTCTGATAAACGCGCATTGGCAACAACAATAGGAATATTTCTTTTTTTACAAAATCGAAAAAGATTAGGCCATATTTCTGTTTCCATGACGACAGCTAAATCTGGCTTTATCTTTTTCAAAAAGCGCTTAACAGCTCCAGACAAATCATAAGGCAAGTACAAATGAAAAACCGAATTGCCAAATATCTGTTGAACTCGGTCTGAACCCGTTGGGGTGACCGTCGTTATAACAAAATCATGCTCTTTGTAGGT
>JAKIUH010000458.1 GCA_021647685.1 Bacteroidales bacterium | reverse complement strand
GTCATATTTTAGAAGACAATAAACCATCAATTCAGATGTTTAACCCTTACGAAACACGTCAGCATTTGCGAAGAAGAATTTATATACGACATTTGTGATAATATTCACATAAAATTTTAAAAAAATGAAACAAGAAAAAGTTAAAAATTTAAGTATTAAATTATTTTTAGGGTTTCTCGTAATTATTGGGGCAATTTCATGTAGTTCTAACAATAAAACACAAGAAAACAAAGATACTGTAAACAAAAAAAACCTTGCAGTAAATACAGAAGCTTACCGGCTGATGCAACAAAAATGCTTTATTTGCCACATGGAAAAGCCAAACCCTGATAAAAAAACATCAATGATTGCACCGCCAATGATGCGTGTTCAAGAACATTATAAACCGGCACATCAAACAAAAGAGGAGTTTGTAAAAGCAGTTGTTTCATTTGTAAGCAACCCCAATGAAAACGATGTTTTAATGCCCGGTGCTGTGCGCAAATTCAATTTAATGCCTAATTTGGGATATTCAAAAGAAGATATTCAACTTATAGCAGAAACTTTATACGATGCTGACTTTGGAAATATGCCCAAAATGAAAATGAATCTTAGCGACAGTTTAAAGTTGAATAATGGAAAAAAATGGAAATTGAATAAAGAAAGTATTGCGGCTATAAATGGAGTAATTGAAAAATTAAACAATTTCCAATCGGATAAGGTCGCAGACTACAATCAATTAGGAAAGGAAATTTTTGACGGTGCAAAAACTGTTTTATTAGATACTCGTTATAAAGGCGAAATACTTAATCAGGTACATTTCTTTTTTGGTAGTATTGAAGGCGATATTCATGCATTAGAGGCAAGCTCGTCTGTTGACGAAGGAAAAAAACTGATTGAAAATTTAAAGAAACAATTTGCAGAATTTAATAACTATTTTGAATAAAAATTGAAAAAGATACTCATAACCGGAGCAAGCGGATTTATAGGAAGTTTTTTGGTTAATAATGCTTTAAAGCTAGGATTTGAAGTATATGCCGGCATACGTGAAAGTAGCAATTTAAGGTATTTGAATGATGCCGGCATTAATTTCTTTAAAACCAACCTGGCTGACAAGAAAACTATCAGGCAAGATTTATTAGCATGCGATAAGTTTGATTTTATCATTCATAATGCAGGCGTAACTAAAACTTGTGATAAAAAAATGTTTGAAGAAGTAAATTATAAATATACAAAAAACTTAATTGAAGCTTTATACGAAACGAATAGAATGCCGGAAAAATTTATTTTTATAAGCAGTCTTGCCGCCTACGGTCCGGGTAACAATAAAACATTAGCCCCTGTTAAAGATGATGATGTTCCTAAACCGGTCTCATTATACGGTCAAAGCAAATTAAAAGCAGAACAATATATTAAATCATTAGAAAATTTTCCATATCTAATTTTCCGCCCCACAGGTGTTTACGGGGCACGTGAAAAGGACTATTTGGTAATGTACAAAAGTATAAAATCAGGTTTTGAAACTTATATCGGCTCAAAAAATCAATACCTGACATTTATCTATATAAAAGACTTAGTGCGTGTAATTTTTGATGCTTTGAAATCAGATATAACACAAAAAGGATATTTTTTAAGTGACTTGAACAATTACACTGCTTATGAATTTAACAAAATTGTAAAAACGGAACTTGATAAAAAAACAATAAGCCTGGTTTTTCCAAAATTTTTAATAAAGGAATAGCGTTTTTCAGTGAAAAAATATCCTGTATTTTATTTCGAAAAGCAGCTACATTAAATACCGAAAAATTTAAAGAAATAATTCAAGAAAATTGGCTGTGCGATAGCACAACCTTAATTGATGATTTTGGATTTAAGCCTGAATATGATTTACAAAAAGGTATTCATGAAACTATTGAATGGTACAAAAAAGAAAAAATACTATGAAGTATCAGTTATATATTATAGCATTGTTGCTTATTCACAGTTTAACATTCGGACAAAGTAAAAAGTATCCCGTACCTCCTGAAACGGATAAGCTTTTATTTTACATACAGCGTAATCACAACGCAAATACCATTGTGTATGATGCAAATTTTGACAAAACAGGTAAGCTAAATAAAGACAAACCCATAGATGTATATTGGTTGCGCTATGAAGAACAAGGTCAAAAAATGGAACTCAGAAGTATTGAAAAATGGTATGCCTATGGAGTTGATTGTAAAAAAACAAAGCCTAATACTTTTGATGTAAAATTAGTAGCTGATAAAGCCCGAAAATTCACTTTGGTACAAACAAAGTCTTTTAAGGCTGTTTTAATCACCCAAATTAACAATAAAGAAGCAATTCTCAATCACATGTATATTTTTGCCGAAGAAACCGATTTCTGGCCTACAGTAAAATACATTGAACTGTTTGGAAATGAAATTCAAACCGGTTTAAGAGTTTATCAAAAAATAATAATTGATAAAGATGGAATTTAAACGTTTTACAAAAAAAAATCTGATTATTAATTTATTGCTTGTTAGCAGTTATTTATTGTGGAATAAGTTCATCGGTTACATACGCACTGAACATTATTTTTTAGTAATCTTCTGGTTACTTTCATATTATTTTAATGACAAATCTCGCCGATTTATCCTTGGTTTTTCCATATTTATAATCTTTTGGATTATTTACGACTCTATGCGAATTGTGCCTAACTATGAAATAGCACCTGTACATATTAAAGAGCCCTACGAATTTGAAAAAAAATTATTCGGAATAAACATTAACATGCAGATACTCACCCCTAGTGAATATTTTAGCATAAACAACAACAAATTTTTAGATTTTCTTTCCGGATTTTTTTACATTAATTGGATGCCGGTGCCCATAGGTTTTGGAATATACCTATATATAAAAGATAAGTATCTATTTTTAAAATATTCACTTGCCTTTTTATTTATAAATTTATTGGGATTTTGTATTTATTATTTGTACCCCGCAGCACCACCTTGGTATGTGGATTTTTACGGATTTGACTTAAAAATTGTCTCCGGAAACAGGGCAGGTTTAGTTCGTTTTGATGAATTAATTG
>JAKIUH010000457.1 GCA_021647685.1 Bacteroidales bacterium | reverse complement strand
ATTTCAATAGTATTAATTTTCCGTATATTACTGTATTTATCTTTAATAAATGATTGAAATTTATTATTTTCCAAATGATACAATCCTGAACTGCTTGCTAACCATAAAGTATTGTTCTCAATTTCTATATCATTGATAACCTTTATTTCTTCGGGAAGTTTTTGTTCAATAATTTGGAACTTTTGCGCAAATAATAAGCCCAACAGATTACACAGAATCAAATCCAGGCTGACAATGTATTTTAATAAGCTCATAATCTTACCGTTTACTTAGAAATTTTTATCCAAAAACGGTCATTGATGAGTAAACTCTCATCGCCAGCATAAATAGCAATTGAATACTTTCCGGGCGGATAGTTTTTATTAGGGATAATAATTTTCATGTTCTCTGAATTTACAGGTTTTACAACATTGTAAATTTCAACATTTAATGAATTGTAAAATTTCAATTCAACTTTTTCGACATCTGTTTCGTATAAATCTTTCGGGATTTTAAATTGAACATAAATATCCGGTTTTTTACGAATAAAATATTGAATATATTTTTCAGATATTCCTTGCGATGTCAGATATATTTTTGCTTCTTCAACGGGATTTCCTTTTTCATAAATGTAATAGCAGTCAATATTTACTTTACGAATAATTTCACCCAATTCCCTGATTTGTTTATCTTGTACATGAATAATTTCATTACTCTCTGTTAATTGCTTTTCCAGTTTGCCTTTTTCTCTTTTAAGTGATTTAAGTTCTTGTTTACTTCGTATTCCTTCGGTTTCAAGTGTATGAATTTTTTCTTTTATTTTCCCTACTTTTTCATTTAATTGTATATTTCTTGCTTTTTCTCTTTCAAAATTATGAATTGATTTTTTAAGATTGTAATATAATTTACGATTATCAATGGTTAATTTTGAATTTTTTTCTTGCATTTCAATCAAACGTTCGGCAAGAACCTCCTTCGACATTTCTAAAAGCTCATTTAATTGTCGCGCTTTTTTTTGTGAAGAAAATTTTATTGAATCTATATCACTATTATTAATTTTATCTTTCTCGGCTTTAATAGTTTCCAAAATCTGTTGCAAGTTTTCTTTTAAAATTGCCAAATTAATATTTTCATCTTTAACTACGCTTTCTATTTCATTAATGGTATTATTATAAGCAAGTTCAAGTTTTTCATATTTGCGCAGTATCCGGTCTTTCTCTGTATGTATTTCAGGCGTTTCTGCCACTTTTTTCTCTATCTTAGTTTTCAGAGCTTTGTCTTTTTCCAAATACAAAAAACCAACAATAATTATTACAATAGACAAAACACCTATTGCAAACCATTCCCATCGTACTTTAGACCTTAAACTCATAAACTTTAAATGATATTTTTGATAAAAAGCAAATATAAAGTTATTTTTTTTTAATTTTAAAACTTTTACATAAGATTTATGTTTAGAAATTACTGCTTATTTTTAATTTTATTAATCCTGTTTTCTTGTAAAGAAAAAACTACGGATTTTCCTGTAATCAAATTGCAAAAACAAATTACCGTTGAAGATATTTCATCAGGCTATAAGCCGTACATAACAAAATATACCGGAGGTTTTAAATTATTATTTAAGCAAACATTAGATAAACAAAACGCAGAAAATTTCCTGTTTAATATTTATTTTGACAAAAAAATAAAGCTAAAATCAATAATTATAAAAAACAAGTTTCAAAAAACTTTGCCAAAATTTAAACTCTACTTAAACGAAATATATACAGGAAATTATACAACAGGAAAGCCTGTGCGTATATACAAGAAAGTGAAATCATTAAAAATACTGTTTATAAACGAAAAAAAACTTATTCATTCGTGGATTGATGACCGGGTAATCAATTTATCAAAGAATAAAAATTCAAGTCCTCCAATACAAATATTGCTGAATATCAGCTCGGAGGATTCTATAAAATTCCACATTCAAAGAAAAAGATTAACGAAATTGCAAACTGAAGGAAAAAAAGAATTTATACAGCATTATTTTAAAAATGGAGTTTTATCAAAGAGCGGAGTATATTACAATAAATCAGAAAAAGATGAAACAAAATTTTATTTGCATTTTTCTGACCATAATACATTTTCTGTTTATGAATTAAAACGGAAACGTAATGATAAAAAAGTGATACACGAAATCTTTTTTACGGGATATTGGCAATACGAAAAAATAAGTAAGGGCATCATAGAATTAAAGCTTTCGGGCAAATTACACGGTTATTTTTCAAAAGAAAAACAAAAATACATTAAAAATAAGTTTATAAAAATCAAAGCAAAAATAGTCAATAACACATTATATTTCAATAAAGTATTTCAAACTTTATATATTGATTTTCCGGAAAACGCATTGATTAACCTAAAAGAATTTATACCTGCCGTTACAGTTAAATTAGCCTATGCAAGTAAAAATAACTTTACAAAAACTCGACTCTACCCTTGCAATATATGTTTTATACGCTATAAAGTAGCAAAGGCACTGCTTGAAGTGCAAGAAGAATTGAAACCCAAAGGAATGAGTTTAATTTTTTATGATTGCTATCGTCCTTATCATGTTCAAAAGCTTATGTTTATAAAATTTCCGGTAAAAGGCTATGTAGCACCCCCAAAAGGCGGGTCAATCCACAACAGAGGTTTAGCTGTAGATTTAAGTATTATTGATAAAAATGGTAAAGAGTTGGATATGGGCACCGGTTTTGATACTTTTTCGGTAAAAGCACACCATAGCTATACCGGCTTTACAGATACAATTTTAAACAACCGGCTTTTTTTAAAAAAACTGATGATAAAACATGGTTTTTCTCCGATACGAAGTGAATGGTGGCATTATAATTTTCAACCTACGCATCAATTTCCTGTTATTAATGATGATTTTTTATGTGAATAGGTATTTATGACACCAATGTCATGTATCGGACATTAAAAAAGCGCTTTCCGAAATCAGAAAGCGCTTTTGTGACCCGTCTGCGGCTCGAACGCAGGACCCACGCCTTAAAAGGGCGTTGCTCTACCAACTGAGCTAACGAGTCTTGCTTTTAACATTTTAAA